>SCTL01000563.1 GCA_004297495.1 Verrucomicrobiota bacterium | reverse complement strand
CGAAGCTGGGCGTTGTAGCTGTTGGCCACGCGATGACACTCATCCCGGACGCGCTGCAAAAGTTTCACCGCCGGATGATCGAGGCCCAAGCGCAACGGCGCGCTCTCACCGGGCTGGTAGATTTCCTCGAACTCCTTCGCCAGCCCGATTACGGGAATTTTTTCCAATCCCAATTTCGCGAGTTCTGCGCAAGCGGCGCTGAGTTGCCCCTTGCCACCATCCACGAGGATGAGGTCGGGCAATGAAGATGGCGTCGCGGATTTGTTTCCATCTTCCATCTTCGATCGTCCATCTTCTCTTTTGACGCCCCGCTCTCTCCGCACGCGTTCACTCGTTTCATTCACCAGCTTCTGCAATTCCTGCGGTATCGCCTCGCCTCCTTCATCCCGCGCTTCGACTTTAGACTTTGGACTTTGGACTTTGGACTCATTCAGCAATCTCGTGTATCTACGCCTGACAACTTCCGCCATGCTCGCAAAATCATCCTGCCCTTCGACTGATTTGATTTTGAACCGCCGATAATTCGCACGGTCGGGCCGGCCATTTTTGAAGCTGACGAGCGACGCGACCTTGAACGTGCCGCTGATGTTCGAGATGTCGAAGCCCTCGATTCGCTGCGGCGGTGTGGGCAGGCCAAGAACTTTTGCGAGTTCAATCAGGTCGCGCTCGGGATCAATCGCCAGCGGCAGCGAATACGGCACGCGCTCGAAGGATTTTTCCTTCTTGGTCGTGCGCTGCAAATCCTTGATGAGATCGCGCAAGCCGGCGGCCTTCTCGTAATCCTGCGCGGCGGCGGCCTTGCGCATCTCGACTTCGAGTTGCTCCCGCATCTCGTGACATTGACCGTCAAGAAAATCGCACGCGGCGCGCACCTGTTCGAGATACTGCTCGCGCGTCACGTTGCCGATGCACGGCGCGGTGCAGTATTTCAAATGCGCGTAAAGGCAATGCTTGTAATCCGCCTCGCCCGGCGTGAACACGCGGCAGCCGCGCAGGTTGAATCGCTTCCGCACCAGCGCGAGCGTGTTGCGCGCGGCGGTGGCGTTGGTGAACGGCCCGTAGTAGCGCGCGCCGTCGTCCTTGCGGATGCGCGCGAAGGAAAAATTCGGGATCGGATCGTTCAAATTGATCTTCACCAGCAAAAACCGTTTGTCGTCGCGGAAGCTGATGTTGTAACGCGGCTGAAATTCCTTGATGAGTTTGCCTTCGAGCAGCAGTGATTCCGGTTCGCTCCTCACCACGTGCACGTCAAAATCGTGAATGGCCTCGACCAGCGCGTTAAACTTCAAGTCCCAGCCCATGCGCCGCGACGGATGAAAATACTGGCCCACGCGCTTGCGCAAATCGCGCGCCTTGCCAACGTAGATCACCGTGCCAAAGCGGTCTTTGTGCAGATACACGCCCGGCTTGTGCGGAAGCTGGCTCAACTTCTTTCGTATGTGTTCGGACACGGCCACGCCGGAAATATGCCGGGGAACAAGACGAAATCAAAGGGCAACGCGAGGAGCGCGGACGCCTCGTCCGCGTGAACCGCACAACGGAGTCTCGCGGACGAGGCGTCCGCGCTCCTGCGGTGGCTTTCAATTTGAGCGGCCATGGATTCCCCGATACGATGCGCGCGAATGACCGACGCCGATTTCATGCGACTCGCCCTGCGCCTGGCCCGGCGCGGTTACGGCGCAACATCGCCCAACCCGATGGTCGGCGCGGTGCTGGTGAAGCGCGGCCAAATCATCGGGCGCGGCTGGCATCGGCGCGCAGGCGGGCCGCACGCGGAAATCGAAGCGCTGCGTGACGCGCAAAAACGCGGCCACTCACCGCGCGGCGCGACGCTTTACGTGACGCTCGAACCCTGTTGCACTCACGGACGCACACCGCCCTGCACGGACGCGATCATCACAGCGGGCATTAAGCGTGTCGTTGTTGGAGCAACCGATCCGAATCCCAATCACGCCGGCAAAGGGTTCAAAATCCTTCGGCACGCCGGCATTGAAGTGCTCGCACTCGCCAGCGATTCTCGCCCGCCCGCTGCTCGACCACCCTCTCCCCCATCGGGGGAGAGGGCCGCGGTGAGGGGGCGCGCGAACCGGGAGCATTTGGCTGCAACCTGCACCCAACTGAACGAACCCTTCAATCACTGGATCATCCATCGCACGCCATTCGTCACCGTGAAAGCCGCGATGACGCTGGATGGAAAAATCGCCACCGCCAGCGGCGAATCAAAATGGATCACCGGCGAGCAAGCGCGGGCTTACGGAATGAAACTGCGCCAGGGCAGCGATGCGATTCTGGTCGGCATAAACACGGTGCTGGCGGATGATCCGAGTCTGACAGTCAGAGGCCAGAGGTCAGAGGCCAGAGGTCAGAATCAACTTCGCCGCATCATTCTCGACTCAATGGCGCGCACGCCCTTGGACGCGAAAGTCGTCAGCGATGAACACGCGGCGTTGACGACGATCGTCGTGAGCCGGCGCGCGCCGAAGCGGCGCGTGGCGGCGCTGGCGAAGCGCGTTCAGGTCCTGATCGCCCCAGTTGCCAAATCGGCAATCGGCAATCGGCAACCTGCCGCGACGGTGCGCAAGCACGGCGGGTCGGCAATTGATCTGCGCTGGCTGCTGAAAACACTCGGCTCGCAAAACGTCACGAGCCTGCTCGTGGAAGGCGGCGGCGAAGTGAACGCTTCATTTCTACTTGGCGGTTTCGCGCAGCGTGTGGCGTTCTTTTACGCACCGAAGATTCTCGGTGGCCGCGACTCACGCAAAGCTGTGGCGGGAGATGGCGTGAAAAGTCTGAGCGAGGTGATTCAGCTTCGTGATGTCGAGTGGCGCAAACTCGGGCCGGATTTGCTGTTGACGGCGCGGGTGGTTGCAAGTTGAACGTTGAAAGTTGCAGGTTGTAAAACTTGCAACCTGCAACCTGCAACCTGCAACATTGCCCCATGTTCACAGGCATCGTCGAAGAAGCGGGCACAGTCGAATCCATCAAGCCGACCGCGAAAGGCATCCGGCTCGTGGTGCGGGCGCGGGCGATTGGGCGCGGACTGAAACTCGGCGCGAGCGTGGCGGTGAATGGCTGTTGCCTCACCGTCGTGAAACTTGCGGCCCGAGGGAAAGACCGATTGCTCCACTTCGACATGCTTCAAGAAAGCTGGCAGCGGACGAATCTGCAATTCGCCAAAGCCGGTTCGCTCGTGAATCTGGAGCGCCCGCTGCGCGCGGACGGCGAACTCGGCGGACACTTCGTCACCGGCCACGTGGATGGCGTCGGCAAAATCACACGCTGGGAACGCAGCGGCGCGGATCACGTCCTCGACATCGCCGCGCCGGCGGACGTGATGCGCTACGTGATCTTCAAAGGCTCGATTGCCGTGGATGGAATCAGTCTGACCGTCGCGGCGGTGAAGCCGAAAAATTTTCGCATCTGGATCATCCCGCACACCTACGAAGTCACGGCTCTGCGCGAACGCAAGGTGGGCGACGCGGTGAATCTGGAGGCCGATCTGCTCGGCAAATACGTGGAGAAATTTATTTCCCGCACTTAGTTTTTGGAGCGCGGCATTTATGCCGCTTCAACGCCGCCTGCGATTCGCACGCCGAAGCGGGCTAAAGCCCGCGCTCCCCGGCAAATCAAGACACCGCGAATTCTTCAGCGCGCGTTCGAGGGCTTAAACACCGGCTGATTCTCCTTCACCATCGAAGCCGGCGCAACTTCCCGGACGCGGAGCGAGGGCACGCCGAAGGATTGGCCGCGCGCGTCTTTGTAAACGTAGGTTTCCCCCACGAGCTTGGGCTTTCCGCGACAAGTGATCTGAGCGCCGTTGTTGAGCGTGATGACGTAATGCCGCGCGCAGCCGGTGAGCAGAAGCGCAGTGATCGCCAGCACGGCCAGCAAGGTTTGCACGCCACGCGATTGGGAGATAGAAGGGTTTGGTTTCAACGCAACCATTTGTATCAGAAAATGACCGTGGGTGATACAGGCATTTTCCACAGAGTAATTAAACGTCATGTGACGTTTTAACAACGAACCACATCGCTTGAGTTTCTCTTCTATGGGAAACGAAGAAGCTCCTGCCGCAATCGTCCGACGAACTGGCCTGGCAGATTTTGATCGAGCGAACCGGATTCCATTTTTTCCATCGCCACGTGGTTGTCGCAGAAAATCACGTTCGCCTTTTTTGCGTGTCGGAAATGCGCGGTGGCTTCACTGGGATTCGCGCTGACGTAATAAAATTCTTCGAGCATCGGATTTTCCGGCGAGGCGGGTGGTTGAAACGTGTTCACTTGCGCGGCGTCGGCGAGCAGCGCGAGTTCACTCGTGCGTTGGACTTGGTTGATCTTCACCGGCGGCTGACTGGGCGTGGCGGAGAGCGAGAGGTTGTAGCCGTAGCCGTAGGCCGCGCCGGTGGCTTTGAGTTTGAATTGAGCCAGCGCGTAGTTGAGCGATGGGCAAAGCTCCACACCGCGGCCTTTGAGGTAGGGAAAGAGAGCGCCTTGCGTGGCGTCGAAGGGGCGCCCGCCTTCCGCGCCCGGACCGAGCCAGCCGAACCAGAAAATCTGTCCGCCGTTGGTGAAGCCGCTGGTGTAGCGGAAACACGCGCCGCCGTTGTCGTCCCAATACATCTGCGAGGCGAGACCCAGCTGGCGCAGGTTGTTCACGCACACGATGCGGTGCGCGTTGGCTTTGCTGCGGGAAAAAGTCGGGAACAGCAGAGCCGCCAGAATCGCAATGACGGCGATGACGACGAGGAGTTCAACGAGGGTAAAGCCGTGGCGAACCGGGCTGGAACATTGGCGGTTCATGGCCGTTGCGCTTGCACGCGATAGAACGATTTGCCCACCGCCGGGTTGGTATCCAAGAGAATCACGTTCGTCACCGCGCTGGACGTTGTGGTTGAAAGATTGGTCCACGCCGTGAAGTCGGCCGAGCGCTGTAGCGTGTAGGACCAGTTGCTGCGGCAGAGGAACTGCGCGCGCCAGTTGCCATTGCTGAATGTGCCGGAGAGGTTTTGCACGGGCACTGGCGGCACGGTGAGAGTGAGGTCGTCCACGACGCCGTGGGCGAGCACAGAGTCGAGCGAGCTCTTGTCGCTGTAGGAACTGATGGCAAACGTGGCGATGCGGAAGTCGCGATTGGTGGGAACGGAAATGGTCTGGGTGGGCCCGTATTGTCCGCCGCTGTTGCTGACGACGGTCGTGAGCGTGTGCGTGGCCGCCGCGAAAGCCATCTGCACATGAAAAGTTTCGCCGGGCG
>SCTL01000562.1 GCA_004297495.1 Verrucomicrobiota bacterium | reverse complement strand
CGGCCAGCTCCGGCGCGTGAATGATTTTCTCGTGTTCCATCGCGGCGACG
Organism: Verrucomicrobiota bacterium; assembly: GCA_004297495.1. Taxonomy (GTDB): domain Bacteria; phylum Verrucomicrobiota; class Verrucomicrobiia; order Limisphaerales; family JADLHS01; genus SCTL01. The sequence continues at coordinate 8,569 of SCTL01000562.1, read as the reverse complement.
TGAACGAACCGTCCGCCGAAAAGGCCGCGTGGGTCGTCCAACAGATGCGCTCCAGCGGCACGGTGAAAAATCCCGCCGCGCTGACGCCCGCGCTGGCCCGCTCGATTTTCCGCACTGACATCTACGACCGCGCGTGCGCTTTGCGCGCCTCCACTCAGAACAAAAAAGAAAATGAAAAAACAGAAAACGAACTCGTCAACCACTGAATTCAGCCGCCGGCAATTTCTCGGTCGCGCCGTCAAAGGCGCCACGCTCACCGCGCTCTTCGCCGGCCTGCCCAAGGGCTGGGTCGGCAGCGCCTTCGCCAGCGACGCGCCCGAGTCCGCCAAGGTGCGCTTCGGCATGATTGCGCTGACGGATTGCTCGCCGATTGTCATCGCGCACGAGAAAGGTTTCTTCAAAAAATACGGCGTCGAATCCACCGTCGCCAAAGGCGCGAACTGGGCGGCGATCCGCGATTCGCTTTCCTCCGGCGACAACCAGGCCACGCACATGCTCATCGGCATGCCGATCGCCAGCACGATGGGTCTGCTCGGCGCGCCGAAAAAGCCGATGGTGATTCCGTGGCTGCTCAATCGGAACGGTCAGGCGATCACGCTCAAGGCCGATTGGAAAGGCAAAGTCGGTGCGGACCCGAAGGCGCTCAAACCGATGGTCGAGTCCGCGAAGAAACTCGGCGAGCCGCTGACATTCGCGATGACCTTCCCGCCCGGCACGCACGCGATGTGGATGCGTTATTACCTCGCCGCCGGCGGCGTCAATCCCGACAAGGACGTCGCGCTCATCACCATTCCGCCGCCGCAGATGGTCGCGAACATGAAGATTGGCAAGATGGACGGCTTTTGCGTGGGCGAACCGTGGAACGCCCGCGCCATCGCAGACAAGATCGGTTTCACTTCGCTGACCACGCAGGAAATCTGGAAGGACCATCCGGAAAAAGTCTGCGCGTTCACGGCGGAGTTCGCGGAGAAGAATCCCAAAACGGTGAAGGCTGTCCTGAAAGGTTTGCACGAGGCGAGCGTATGGCTCGACGACATGAACAATCGTCCCGAGCAATGTGAACTCGTCAGCAAGCCGACCTATATCAACTGCGACAAGGACATCATCCTCGGTCGCCTGCTCGGCAAATTGGATTACGGTGATGGCCGCACGAAGACCGACGAACTGCCCATGCACTTCAGCAAGCGCAACTGCAATTTCCCGCAGCCCGCCTACGCGAAATGGTGGCTCACGCAATTCCGCCGCTGGGGCATGGTGAGCGCCGCCCCGGATTACGAAGGCGTCACCAGCAAGGTCATGCGCGGCGACATCTACACCGAAGCGATGAAGGAAATCGGCGTGACCGACCGCGCGCAGGACGATTCCGGCTGGGAGATGTTCGACGGAGTGAAGTTCGATCCGAAGGGCGATCTCGAAGCTTACGCGAAGGGATTTGCGGTCAACAGCGTGAAAGGCTGAACTCGATGACGAGCGCTCAAACCAATGTGACCACGCTGCCGCTGAACGAAACTGCGGATCGCGGTTCGTTGTGGCGGCAAGCGTTCCGTCAACGCTCCGTCTGGCTGCGTGCGGTGAAGCTCGGCCTCACGGTTGGCTTCCTGCAAGCGACGATCAATCAGGGCGACCATTGGCTACGCGGTGAGTTTAGTCATGTGGTCGTCATTAAATCCATCGTCTCGCCGCTGATCGGTTTCACGTTGGTGCTGTTCTCGGCGGCGCAGACGTGGGTGCATCGAAGCCTCGAACAATAATCATGAATCAATCCGTTCTCAAAAAACTCGACTGGCTGCTGCTGCCGCTCATCGGCGTGGGCGTGGTGCTGTTGCTCTGGCAAATCTCGTGTGCGACGTGGGCCAAGGAGCTGCCTTCACCCGCGAAAACTTGGGCCACGAGCAAGGATTACGTGCTCAAGCCGTTTGAAAAGCGCGGCGAGATGGACCAGGGCATCCTGCGGTTCACCTGGTATTCGCTCACGCTCGTCGCCAAAGGCTACGCGCTCGCGCTGATCATCGGCACGCCCATTGGATTCTTTCTCGGCTTGTCGAAGACGTTCACGAAGACGTTTGATCCCATCATTCAAGTGCTGCGTCCGGTCTCGCCGCTCGCTTGGCTGCCGCTCGGGCTGGTGCTGTTTCTCAGCGCGGGAAAAAATGCGAGTGAACTCGGCGCGCTCTTCACCATCGCCATCTGCGCGATGTGGCCCACGGTGCTGAACACCGCCGTCGGCGTGCGCGCAATTCCGCAGGATTACTTGAACGTCGCCAAAGTGCTGAAGCTTTCGCGCACCAAGACGCTTTTCAAAGTGATGATTCCCGCCACGCTGCCGTATATGTTCACGGGATTTCGTCTGAGCCTCGGCATCGCGTGGCTCGTGATCGTCGCGGCGGAAATGCTCACGGGCCGGCCTGGCGTCGGCGGATTTCTCTGGCAGGAATACAACGCGCTCATCTACGAGCACATCATTCTTTGCATCATCACGATTGGCGTCGTGGGCTTCGTGCTCGACCGCTTGATGAGCGTGGTGGAACGGCGTTTCAAGACCGCCTGAGGTTATTTATGATTTACGATTTACGATTTACGATTGCGAGTGGTCGTGCGGGTGGCGTTAAAAATTCGCATCAACTCTTCGGCTTCCTGGCGAAGCGCGTTCAGGCGCTTGGAAGGCAGCAAGCCGGCGAGTTCGGTCAACTTAATCCAAAACCCAGTCTCGTCCGCTTCTTCGAGGACAATCGTGATCTTGTTCAGGAAGTCCGCCCGCGATTTGCCGCGCAACGCTGCGCGGTAATTGGCAGCGACAGATGTTCCGCTGCGCGCAATCTGATTCGCGATTGCCCGACCGGAGGGTTTGTTCGGCAGGGCATCCGCAAGCTTCAGCACGCGAACGGCGAATTGCATGGTTCGTTGTTTGAGTTCGTTGGGTGTCATATTCGCACCAATCTTCCAACTGCGAAGAAATCATCAATCATAAATCATACATCATAAATCCCGTGCCTTTTCTCGAACTTAAAAACGTCAGCAAAAGTTTCGGCGGCACGTGCGTGCTCAAGGAGATCAACCTGAGCATCGAGAAAGGCGAGTTCGTGGCCATCGTAGGTTTCTCTGGCGCGGGCAAGACGACGCTTATCTCGCTCATCGCCGGCCTGCTCAAGCCGGATTCCGGCACGGTGAAATTGAATGACCTCGAAATCAGCGAGCCAGGTCCGGATCGCGGAATTGTTTTCCAGAACTACTCGCTGTTGCCGTGGCTGACGGTGTTTGAAAACGTTCTGCTCGCCGTGGATCAGGTGAATCCAAACTGGAGCGCCGCCAAGAAAGCCGAGCACGTCGAGAAATACATCGCGATGGTGAATCTCACGCCGGCCCGCGAGAAACGGCCGAGCGAACTTTCCGGCGGCATGAGACAGCGCGTGAGCGTCGCCCGCGCGCTCGCGATGAATCCGCAAATTCTGTTGCTCGATGAGCCGCTCTCGGCGCTGGACGCGCTCACGCGCTCGACGTTGCAGGATGAGATTTCGCGCATCTGGTCGGATGACAAAAAGACCGTCGTGCTCATCACCAACGATCCGGACGAAGGCATTTACCTGGCCGACCGCATCATTCCGTTGACCGCCGGTCCGAACGCAACCCTCGGGCCGTCGTTGACGGTGGAGATTCCGCGCCCGCGCGACCGCAAGGCGATCAATCACGATCCGCATTTCAAAGAACTCCGCCGCGACGTGATCGAGTTCATGCTCAACTCGCGTCATGACCGGCACGTGACGTTGACGAAGAAACTCATTCTGCCCGACATCGAGCCGGAAGACCTGGGCCTTCCTCGCTCGTTGGGAAATCCCCGCACCCGCCCGCTGCGCAAGCACGAGATCATCGAAGAAACCGTGGAGATCGAATGAGCGATTATTGCGAACTCTCCAACCTGACGAAGATTTATCCGACGCCGAAAGGCCCGGCGGTGATCGTCAAGGATTTCAACCTGCGCATCAAGAAGGGCGAATTCGTCACGCTCATCGGTCACTCCGGTTGCGGCAAGAGCACTGTGCTCTCGATGCTTGCCGGGCTGAACGAGATCACCGGCGGCGGAATCATCCTCGCGGGCAAGGAACTTTCCGGCGCGGGCCCGGATCGCGGGGTGGTGTTTCAATCGCCGTCGCTGCTGCCGTGGCTGACGGCGTTTGAAAACGTGATGCTCGGCGTGGACCAGGTTTTTTTCACCGCCAGCAAGGAAGAACGCCACCAGATCGTCGAGTATTATCTCACGGTCGTCGGTCTCGGTGACGCGATGCACAAGCGGCCCGCCGAGCTTTCGCAAGGCATGAGGCAACGTGTGGGCATCGCGCGCGCGTTTGCTTTGCGGCCCAAGATGCTGTTGCTGGACGAACCGTTCGGCATGTTGGATTCACTGACGCGCTTCGAGCTTCAGCAAGTGCTCATCGAACTCTGGCGCAAAAACAAAATCACCGCGCTCATGGTCACGCACGACGTGGACGAGGCGCTGTTTCTCAGCGACCGCATCGTGTGCATGACCGACGGCCCAGAGGCTGAAGTGGGCGACATTCTCGAAGTGAATTTCCCCCGCCCGCGCGAGCGCAAGGCGGTGATGGAGCATCCTGATTATTACAAGCTGCGCGAGCATTTGATCGAGTTCCTCGAAGTTCACGCGCACAAACACAAACGCGTGCCCACGACGCCGCCGGAAAACTGGCCGCCGGATGGCACGATGTTCCTGAAACGCCCCAAGCCGATGCTCGAGGCCGTGCTGAATCTCTTTTGACTTACATCAACTCCTGAAAACAGAAATGCCCCGATAATGAAATCCATGAAACGAACCGCACTCAGACTGCTTGCTCCCATCGCTGTCCTCACCGCCCTGAATCCGCTGCTCGCGCAGTACGCGCCGCCGCCACCGCCGCTGCCGTTCCAGGGCTTCATCAACGAATACCTGCGCGCGGATGATCCCTACATGAACAAGTGGGACTTCGGCGGTTCGCTCCGCGCGCGCTATGAAGCCAAGGAAGGCTTCGGCATGCCGGGCGTGGGCGTCGGCGGCGCGCCGGCGGTGAATACGCTCTCGCTGGATTTTCGCGACAAGAACACGGACGTGAACAACGAGTATTTCATGGAGCGCATCCGTTACCGCGCCGGCTACACGGACAAATGGTGGAGCGCGCTGGTTGAGGGCCGCAGCAGTTTCGTGCAAAGCGATGAACGCTTCGCCTACTTCGCCAATCCGCTGCCGCCCGGCACCGTGAATCGCAAAGGTCTCGGCCCGGAATCGGATCGCGTGGATTTACATCAGGCCTACATCACACTTGGCAATCACAAGGAGTTCCCGCTCTCGCTGAAGGTTGGCCGCCAGGAACTCAGCTATGGCGAAGAACGGCTCGTCGGCGCGTTCGCGTGGAACAACATCGGCCGCGTGTTCGACGCCGCCAAAGTGCGCTGGCAAAACGCGTGGTTCGGCGCGGACTTTTTCGCGAGTCGCGTCGTGATTCCCGAGGATGAAGTCTTCAACGTGAACAACGACTACGATTATTTCTGGGGCTTCTACGCCACGAGCACGAAAGTGCCGAAGAACCTGCTCGACGTTTATTTCCTCGCGCGCAACGCGTCGCAATCCGCCATCAGCGCCGAACCCAGCCCGCAATTCCCGCAGCCCAGCGCGCGCGATATTTACACCGTTGGCGGACGTTTGAAATCCAAGCCCGCCGAATTTGGCAACTGGGATTACACCCTCGAAGGCGCGTATCAGTTTGGTGATTTCCGCGATCGCCGTCTCGGCGCGACCTCGCCGTTGCTAACGCAAGACGCGTTCATGTTTGTCGCGCAAGGTGGCTACACGTTTGCAGACGCGTGGGCCACACCGCGGCTCGGTTTCGAGTATGCCTACGGCTCCGGCGACAGCAGCACCAACGACAGCACGCACGGCACGTTTGAAAATCTTTTCCCGACGAACCACAAATTTTACGGCTACATGGACATGGTTTCGCTGCAAAACATCCACGATGTGCGGGGCGAACTCACCTTCAAGCCCTGCCCGCGCACGAGCATCGCCATCGAAGGCCACGGTTTCTGGCTCGCGGACACGCACGACAATTTTTACAACGTCGGCGGCGCGCCGCGCACGGGCACGACGCTCACGGCCAACGTCGGCACCGGCACCGGCTACGGCGTGAATCAAGGTTACGGCAGCTTCGTGGGCACGGAGCTGGATGTGATCGCCGGTTACGCGCTCACTCGCTACGCGCAACTCGAAGGCGGCTACGGTCGCTTCTTCGTTGGCGATTACGTGGACGCCTCGCTCGCCAACCCCAACTTCGGTTCGCGCGATGCCGATTGGGTTTACGTGCAGATCAACGTGAACTTCTAAACTGCGGCTAACAGCAAAACGCTGGCTGGCATTTCGTTAGCCAGCGTTTTCGCCAGCGTGGTCAAAAGAGAACAGAGTCGGGCGTGGCCTCGCCTCGTCGGGACGCGCCCAATCGATACACGGGGGAAAAATCCTTTTCGCCGTGGGGGAGCAGGAAACGCCCGTTCTGCGGCGATTGGCGGCGTCCATAAGTGCCATTCATCGTTTGCTCGAAAACAATTCAGCCCGCTCACACCAGGCGTTTTCACCGGCTGGCACTTCGGCTGCAATGGGTTGGGTCGCATGAATGAATATCACGAGTCCTTCTGGAAATCCGGCCACCTGCCCACGCTCATCGGCGCGTTCCTCTGCTTCTGCGTCTGCTCGATGTGCTGGCTGCTGCTCGGCGGTCTCGGCAGCTCCATCGCGACGGAACTCGGACTCACGCCCGCGCAAAAGGGTCTGCTCACCGCCGTGCCGCTGCTCGGCGGCGGATTGCTGCGGCTGCCCTTCGGCTGGCTCACCGACGCCATCGGCGCAAAGAAAACCGGTCTGCTCGTGCTCGCGCTCACGGCGATTCCGGTGCTGATGGGCTGGCTCTGGGCGAGTTCGTTCGCGAGCCTGCTCGTCGTGGGATTTTTGCTCGGCATCGCGGGCGCGGCGTTCGTCGTCGCGCTGCCGATGGCGAGCCGCTGGTATCCGGCGAAGTTTCAAGGCGTGGCGATGGGCCTCGCCGGACTCGGCCTCACGGGAACTTTGATCGCAACTTTCTTCGGCCCGCGACTGGCGGAAAAATTTGGCTGGCACAATGTCTTTGGTCTCGCGCTCATTCCACTCGCCGCCGTCGCCGTGATTTTCATCGTCATCACCAAGGACGCGCCCGTCGCGGCGAAGAAGCAAAGCCTCGGCGATTTCTTCGGCGTGTTGCGCGAGCGCGATATGATTTTGTTCAGCCTCTTTTACGGCGTCACGTTCGGCGGCTTCGTGGGCTTCGCGAGTTTTCTTTCAATCCTGCTCGGTGATCAATACGGCCTCACGAAAATCCACGCCGGCGAACTCGCCGCGCTCGGCGTCATGGCCGGTAGTCTCGTGCGGCCCATCGGCGGATTGCTCGCGGACAAGTTCGGTGGCATCCGGATGTTGAACGTTCTCTTCGGCGCGGTCGCGTTGCTCGCGATGGGCGTGGCACAACTCCCGACGCTGTCGGTGGCCGTGGCGCTCTTCGTCATCGCGATGGCGTGTCTCGGTTTCGGTAACGGCTCGGTGTTCCAGTTGTTGCCGCATCGCTACGGCACGCGCGTCGGCGTGGCCACGGGCATTCTCGGCGCGGCGGGCAGCTTCGGCGGATTTTTTCTCCCGACGATTCTCGGCTGGCTGAAGCAAACCAGCGGCAGTTACGCCAGCGGCCTCGCGCTGCTGGCGGCGCTCGCGGTGGTGGCGCTGATGGTGTTGTCGGTCGTGCAAAGCGATTGGGTCGGCAACTGGATCGGGAAGCACGGTCGCGTGAAAACAGCGGAGGCATAGGGCGCATAGGTCGAATGAGTCCTATAAGTCCCATGGAAAAACCCGAGCGCACGCTCATTGATGACTTGCTCGCTGAGCAACGCGAGTTGACGGCGGTGGAGGAATTTTCCCGCGCGCACGACGCTTGCGCGGTCCGCGGTCGCCGCTACGAAAATCTTTTGCCCGCCGCCGCGCCCGCGCCCGGCCAGCAATACGCCTTCGAAGTTGACCTCGACAAATGCAGCGGCTGCAAAGCCTGCGTGACGGCCTGTCATTCGCTCAACGGCCTCGACGACGATGAAACCTGGCGCAGCGTCGGCGCGCTGGTTTCCGCCGAGGTGCGTTCGCCGCTCAAGCAGACCATCACGACCGCGTGTCATCACTGCGTTGACCCCGGCTGCCTCAACGGCTGCCCCGTGCTCGCCTACGACAAGGACCCCGTCACCGGCATCGTCAAGCATCTCGATGACCAGTGCATCGGCTGCCAATACTGCGTGATGAAGTGCCCGTATGAAGTGCCGCAGTTCCTGCCGAAGCGCGGCATCGTCCGCAAGTGCGACATGTGCAGCTCGCGTCTCGCGGTCGGCGAAGCCCCCGCGTGCGTGCAAGCCTGCCCGAACGAGGCGATCAAGATCACCGTGGTGGATCAAGGTCGCGTGCGCGGAAAATACCGGCAGCTTTCGGCTCTCAACTCTCTACTCTCAACCCTCAACTTCGCAGCGA
>SCTL01000052.1 GCA_004297495.1 Verrucomicrobiota bacterium | reverse complement strand
CTGCTGCGGCAACTTTCGCTTTTCCGCCTCCAGATAATCGCGCCGGTCCTTAACAACTTCGCTGACGGGTTTTCCTTCGGTCAACGCGCGCAGGATCAAGCCGAGCGATGGCAGAAAATCTCCGCTCAGCGCCCTTTCCATTTTCTCGATTTCTTCCCGCGTGAGCTTGATCGCATCGGGCGTCGCATCGGATTTTTGATTTTGGACTTGCTGCTTGAGTGTCTCAATGTCTTTCAGCCTGGCCGGGTCCTGCTCTTTACTCGATGCCGCGCCAAATTTTCCGAATGCTTCCTCGAATTGTTTCCGCAGATCGGCAAGTCCGGATTCCCGTATCTTTAATTCCTCGCTCTCGGATCGGCCTTTGATGCGATTTTCCGCCGCCTGAAAATTGATCCGGATTTGCGTTTTTTTCTGCTCATCGTCGCCCGCCTGTGCCAGTTCTAGTTCCTCGGTCGCCTTGAGCAGTTCCAGGCTGGCAGTCGTTTGCAGTTTGAGCTTCTCGATCCGCTCATCAGTGCGCCGCGAGATTTTGTTGTCGTCGGCGAGCTGGCTTTTGAAAAAGTCCTGTTCGCTTTCACGCATCTTGCGAAGCTCTTCCTGCGATTCAATCAATGCCTGCTTAATGCTGTAGAACGGCCTCGCGGCCGAATCCTCCATCGCGTCCAGTTCCGCGTTTAATTCTGAGATGTGTCGCTTGAATGCGACCACAATACCAATCGCAATCGTCAGCGCGGCACCGATTGGATTGGCAAAAGCTCGGAGAGCCAAGCCGGCAATGGGGAATTCGTGGCTGAGTTCGCGAATCGTTTTCTTTAGCTCACCGGCGTGGCCCGCAAAAAGTTTAACCTTCTCGCCCGCCTGATCCGCCTCATTGCCAAGCGCCCCGAGTCCGCCGCCGGCTGCCGGTAACGGTGCGGGTTGAAAATTTTGGATGCTGGCTTTGACGGCGGCGAGGCGTTGCTCGAGCGCGCCGTATTCTTTGCCGAGCGCCTCCGCTTTGCCGATGGCAACTTCAAGTTGTTGCGCCGCGGCCTGCGCGCCCTCCAGTTCGGCGGGCGTCTTAATCGTGAAAATCAGGTCAGGCATAATCGGGGTTTAAGCCGCGTTCAACCGGGCGAGAGCGGACTCGATTTTCGACAACCAAGCCGCCGGACTGATTTCTAAATCGCGTATGCGCCGAAAGGTTCCCCAACTCAAGCCGAGCTTCCCGGCCAGGTCGCGTTGACTCCAACGCTGTTTTTCTACCACGGCCAGAGCGCGCAGGATGCACTGCCGAACTGCCTCGCGATCCGCCGTCGCGGCACGAGCGGATTCGAGTTCGTGTTTCTGGCTGGCGATGGAATTCGCGATGCAGACCGGAATCCGCAGTTCTGACGGATTCAAGGAAGCCCGAATGCGCGCGTTTAACGCTGGGCCACGGGGGGTTGGCCCAATTTTGGGTGTCTTCATGGCGGAAAGCGGTTGCGGCGGCTGCAATGCGGGCATTCACGGCGCACTGATGAGCCGTTCCAACAAAAACTGTTCGAGCGCGGCGCGTCCGATCCAAAGCTTGCCGTCTTTGATTTGGCCGGGAAGTTG
>SCTL01000561.1 GCA_004297495.1 Verrucomicrobiota bacterium | reverse complement strand
GCAGATGGCGATGTCTTCACCGACGCGGATGGCCATGTTGCCGCCGTTGCCGTCCACGTAGGCGCGTTTCCACAGGCGATGGCCCATCTCACAAATTTGCTCTTTCAGCTTTTGCGCGTAAGGCGAACGGAAAAACGCCTCCAGTTCCGCCTTGGGCGATTTGGAAGTCAGCTTCTTCGGCGGCGGCGCCAAGTGTTCCCCGGCGACATAAGCGGCATCCGTGCTGCCGGCGGGTGCCGCGGCGACAGCGCCATCCGTCTCGACGCCGGTCTCCAAATCGTTCAGAAGATCGCGCGCCGACGGCGTGAGCAGAGCGTCGGCAGGGATTTTGACTCCGCCGTTGCGGATCATTTCCTGAATGTCACGGACACTGATAACTTGGCTCATAAAAAATTAAGTTGGCTTCAACCCTTCCACGGATTGAAAAACATTTCATCCACCAGCGCCGCGTTGATCGCATCAACGGGCGTCGGCGCGTCGAACGGCTGCGCCGCTTCCGCTCCTTCTTCGTAACCGATCACGTCGCTCACACCGCCGCCAATGGCATCATAAACCACCAGGCTCGGGTCTTTGCCCATGCCGCGCGGCGCGTCGAGTCCTGCCTCAAACTGCTCGCGGCTGAACGGACTCACGACGAGAAATCGGCCGCCCTCCAAGGCTTTCACCGTCTTCGCCAGCGTCACGCGACCGATGACTGTTCCGAGTTTCATACGCGCACTCCCGGTTCGTGTTCATCCACCACGCCGATGACCAGCCAGCGCACCGGACTCTTTTGGTCGCCGACCGCATTGCGCGCCGCTTTTCCGTCCGACGAAATCACCACTTGCTGATGCATGCCCGCGCCGTGCGAATCAATCGCCACCTGCGGCGCGCCTTCGGCCTGTCCATCCGCACTGATCGGCTGACAAATCACGAGTCGCCAGCCATCGAGGCTCGGATGTTTCCGAGTCGCTACGATGTTGCCTTCGACACGTGCGAGTAGCATGGCTCAATAAATCCTCAAGTTGTCCACCATCACGCAGCGGCGAACACGCGTGAACGTGCGCGGGTTCGTGATGCCTTCGCCCGTCGGCGTAGCGATGGAAAAGCTGAGATAGCCTTCGCCACCGAGGCCGAGCCCTGCCGGCGATGGTCCGTTCTTCACAAACAACGTCGTATCCAACGCGCGCGCCATCGCAGTGATGTTCTCCACGTCGTGCGAATGGATGACCGCCGTGTGCTTGTAGTTGTGTTCAGATTGCAGCGACAACGCGATGCCTTCCTCAACGCTCTTTACGCGCACGATGGGCAGCATCGGCATCATCTGCTCCTCTTGGACGAACGGATGATTCACATCCGTCTCGGCAAACAAAAGTTGCGTGTCGGCCGGCAAATTCACTCCTGCGGCCTGAGCCAGCACGCTGGCGTCTTTGCCGATGAGTTCCTTGTTCACGCTGGCATGAGCGCAACCGCCGCCCTGCCCTTCCTTGAACGTGAACGCCGCCTTCGTGAGTTTTTCCAGTTGTGCGGAATTCAACTTCACCGCGCCGTTCTCGGACATGCGCTGCATCAACTTGTCCGCAACATGATCGAGCACGAAAACCTGCTTCTCACCGATGCACAGCAGATTGTTGTCAAACGCCGCGCCGGAAATAATCGCTTTCGCCGCGCGCGTCGGACAGCAGGTGTCGTCCACGAACACCGGTGGATTGCCCGGTCCGGCACAGATGGCACGCTTGCCGGTCTGCATCGCCGCTTTCACGACCATCGGCCCGCCAGTGACGAGCAGCAGTCGCGTGTTGTCGTTTTTGCAAAGCGCGTTGAAGGAATCAAGCGTCGGCTTCTCAATGATGCACGCGATGTTCTCAATGCCCGTCTCGCGATAAATCGCCTCGTTGTAGGCACGCACGGCAACGGCGGCGCACTTCGCTGCACTCGGATGCGCGTTGAACACAACCGCATTTCCCGCCGCGCAGATGTTGACGATGTTGCCGCTCAACGTGGGGATCGAGTGCGTGCTGGGCGTGATCGCGCCGACAACGCCAAACGGCGTGTATTCTTCCAGCGTGATGCCATGATCACCGCTGTGCGCGTCCGGACGCAACCAATCCACGCCGGGCACGAGTTTGATCAGACCGAGTTTGGCGACCTTGTGCGGCAAGCTACCGATCTTCGTCTCTTCAAATTCAATCTTGCCCCACGGCTCGGCGTTTTTCTCCGCCATCGCCTTGACGATCTCTTCGATCTTGCGCCGGGCCGCCATACCCTTTTGCTGCAACTGCAAGAAAGCTTCCTGCGCCGCCGCACAAGCTTCATCCGCCGTGGCGAAAACGCCGTACTTGCCGCGCAGCGCCGGAGCGGCGCTCGCGGCTTTCTTCCCGCCGCAACCGCATGAATCATTTTTCGGCGCAGCGGGTGCAGACACGGGTTGCGTGATAGTTGTGGTCGCGCCGCCGATGCGCCCCAGCACCTCGGCCACCACGTCACGGATCAAAGTTTCGTTCACTGCGCTCATAAAATTTTAATCACGAATGGACACTAATTAACACGGACTGGCAGACACACCCACTGGCCGCGAAGCGGCCAAACACGAATAGCCGTGGGTGTAACCCACGGAAACCCGCCTCCGGAATTGTGCGACCCCTGCGGGGTCGAATGTGTTTGATCGCATTACCGTGGGCTGACGCCCACGGCTATTCACGTTTTGTCCCTTCGGGACAGATGTTGGCATAACGTCTATCAAGCCTTCCCGCTGTAGATTTGTTTTCCCAACACATCCACGACATCCACGATGCCGATGATGACGGCGTCCACGGGCGCGTCTTTCATGCCGGGCGCGAGCCGGGCACTGCTGCCCTGGCAGAACAACACCATCTCGCCGATGCCCGCGCCGAGACAGTCCACGGCCACGATGGTGTTCGCGCCAGGGCGGAACTTCGTGGGGTCTTTTTCGTCCACGAGCTGCGGGCGGAGCAACAGCATCTTGCGCCCACTCATGGACGGGTCTTTCTTGGTCGCGACCACCGAGCCTTCGACTTTGGCGAGGAACATAATGTTTGTTTGGGGAGCGCAGCCGCCCCGGCTGCACCGGTCTGCGCCCACGCAGACCGGGCTTTGCGCGTTGGCGCGCAAAGCGTGTTCGACGAGGGCGTCGAACACCGCACGCGAGGCGCGTGCGCTACCCGGAAATTATTTCTTCTTCGGCAACACCGCTTCCACATCCGCGTGCGGGCGGGCGATGACGTGTACGCTGACCACTTCGCCTTTGATGGCTTTGATGGCTTGCGCGCCAGCATCCGTGGCGGCTTTGACAGCGGCGACGTCGCCGACGACGACCGCGGTGACGAGGGCGTTGCCGACCTGGGTCATCGGGCCAACGAGTTCCACGTTCGCCGCCTTGAGCATCGCGTCCGTCCCCTCGACAAGGGCGACGAGTCCGCGCGTTTCGATCATTCCAATTGCTTGAGCCATAGTTTTATTTTCGGTTGATGGTTAAGTGTAAAATCTAGTTCCGGGAATTTTCCAAAAGTCTTTTTGTCTCGCGCGCAACGACGAGTTCTTCGTTCGTCGGAATCACCATGAGCTTCACGCGAGAACCCGGTGTGCTGAGGACGGTTTCCGTGGCGCGCGTACTGGCGTTGAGTGCGGA
>SCTL01000560.1 GCA_004297495.1 Verrucomicrobiota bacterium | reverse complement strand
CGCCGGCTCAATGAACAGCCCGCCGCTGGATTGGTCGAAAGCGTGTGCGAAGAATCTGAAGCGATCAATGGCTTTTCCCTCTCCCAGCGGGAGAGGGTCAGGGTGAGGGAGAACGCGACAACCATCAAACGCAGCAACAAAATTTCTGCGATCACGCCAACTTTGCCGGCGCTGCTGTTTCTGTTTGTTGCGCTTTCGCTCGTTCAACTTCACGCCGCCGTCATCGGCACGAACACGCCGGCCGAGCCACTGACGACAGAGCGCATCGCCACACTTCCAGCGAAAGAACAAAAAGCCTGGCTGGAATATCTTCGTCACTCCGAGCAGCAGATGAAAGCCGACCAGGCGGAGCTTCATTCGGAGATGCGCACGCAGCACGTGAGTGAAACCATCCTGCCGCCCGGCAGTCGCGGCACGCGCAGCATTCCGCTGAATCGTCGCGCGGCGTGGTACGCGTCCGACGAAGCGCGCCACATTGCCGACATCGTGGTTTCCTTCCAAACGCCCGCCGGCGGTTGGAGCAAGAATCTCGATCTCTCGCAACACCCGCGCGCGGCGGCGGAAAGTTTTGCGCCGGACAATTCCTCGCGCTGGACCAACGCGCCCGACAACGACATCCCGCACGACATCCGCTGGAGCTACGTCGGCACGTTCGACAACGACGCCACCACCACGGAACTCCGCTTCCTCGCCAAAGTCGCCGCCGCAAATCCAAAGCAAGCCGCGTCCTATCGCGCCGCATTTCTGCGCGGGCTCGATTACATCCTCGCGGCGCAGTTTCCCAACGGCGGTTGGCCGCAAGTCTGGCCGTTGCAAGGCGGCTATCACGACGCGATCACCTACAACGACGGCGCGATGACGGATATTATGAACTTGCTCCGCGAAGTCTCGGACGCGAAGGGTGATTTTAATTTCGTGCCGCGAACGGTTCGCAAGAAAGCTGACGCAAGTCTTCAGCGCGGCATTGATTGCATCCTCGCCACGCAAGTCGTCGTGGATGGTCATCGCACCGCCTGGGCGCAGCAGCACGACGCGCTCACACTGCAACCCACCTCTGCGCGCAATTACGAGATGCCTTCACTCAGCGCCGCCGAGAGCGCCGGTGTCGCGATGTTCCTGATGAATCTTCCGAAGCCGAGTCGCGAGGTTGTCGCGGCGGTGCATTCAGCGTGCGCGTGGTTTGAGAAAACGAAGATGACGGACCTTGCCTACCGATTCACCGGCGAACAGGGGCGAATGCTCGTCGCCGCGCCCGGCAATGGCCCGCTCTGGCCGCGATACGCGGAGATCGGCAGCGACCGCCCGCTCTTCGGCGACCGTGACAAGTCCATTCACGACACCGTGGACGAAATCTCCAAGGAACGACGCAACGGTTACGCGTGGTTCAACGATACTCCTCAACGAGCGCTCGACCGCTACACGACCTGGAAAAAAATTCATCCGCTCCCCCAAGGTCGGTGAAGTTTTCGAACCTTCGCGCACAAATTCCCCTCACCCGGCCTATCGGCCACCCTCTCCCCATCGGATGGGGAGAGGGCCGGGGTGAGGGGCATCAGAATATTTAGAGTCTCGAGATTCTACCCGCAGTTCTCACTCACGTCGCCGGTTCAATCGTCACTTTTCTGATCTCAATCTCGCTGCCTTCGCTTTGCAGACAGATTTTTCCGGAGGACACATTGCACTCGGTCGCTTCGTTCATCAATTTGCCGTTCACCGAGACGCGGATCGTGTCGCCCTTGCAGATGATCTCGTAAGTGTTCCATTCGCCGATGGGCTTCTCGTTCGACTCTCCGCGCTTCGGCACGCGTCGTTCCTTGAGGCCGGCGTGTTCCTTGAAGTCCGTCCCGTCAATCACCCAGAAATCGCCCTGGCTGCCGGACTGCCCCTGCGCCTCGATCGCGCGCGGCCAGATTTTGTCCGGCTCGCTCATGTGCAACAGCACGCCGGTGTTGCCTTTCGTCACGAAGCGCCACTCCACCGTCAGCTTGTAGTCGCGAAAATCCTTCTCCGTTCGCACGTAGCCCGGCGGCTTGCCCACGCAATGAATCACGCCATTCGTGACCGACCACGTCAACGCCGGCTCGGCGTTGCTGCGCATGAAAAACTTCCAGCCGATGAAATCTCTTCCGTTGAACAACTCCATCCGCTCCTTCGGTGCGATGGCCGTGTCCGCTGCGAACGACGGCGCGAGGCTGAATGTGAAAAGAAAAAGACCGGCGATGAAACCGGTCTTGAAAATCTGGCTTGGTTTGATCATGCCGCCAGCGTCTCGCGCCCGCGGCAAACTGTCAACCTCGCCCGGTTAGAACAAAAGGACGAGATCAGTGCTTGCAGCCGCACGAGCCGCTGCCGCAACCGTGCTCCTCAAAATCCTCCGCCTGGGGCAGACGACCGAGTTCCAGCGTCTTGCTGACGTGCTGCTGGATCGAGCCTTGAAGCTGTTGCAACGCCTCCTGCGCATCGAGGAAGCCGCGCGCCACGGGATTGTTCAACACCGCCTCGCGATGCTTCTCGAAATCGGAGATCTCCTCACCGCTCAACGGCAGCGAGCGATGCTGCTTCTCGTGCAGCGCCTGGCCTTTTTCCATCAGCGTTTCGTAATCCGCGCGCGACTTTTCGTCGGCCATGAAGGCGTCAATGCTCTTGCGGATCGTTCCCATGTTGGGCTGGGCGAGGATCGCGGAGCAAAGTTCCTTCGTCTTTTCCAGCACGGCAGTTTCTTCAGTCGGTGTCAGCATAAAATCAATTGGTTTCGCCGGGCGCGCCAACGCCGCGGACGGTTGTTAATCGCGGCACAATAGAGCATAGGAGCAATTTGAAAGCAAAGCAAAGTTTGGTGAGAACACTATAGAAGATCTGACTCGACACGGAATCGAGTCGGGCGCAATTTCAAATCGGTAAAACGGTAGGGAATGTGAAAGGGCAACAAAGCATGAACAATTTACTTCAACGCCTCGGACAGTGGCGTCCATCCTTGAAGACAACATGGCTTTGCTTCGTCTTCCTTTTGTTTCTGTCCTCCTGTTCTCCGGACGGCAAACAAGCGATTATTGGAGTCTGGCAACAAAAGGAGAATGCTTTCTG
>SCTL01000559.1 GCA_004297495.1 Verrucomicrobiota bacterium | reverse complement strand
GGTGAGATTGCCGCCGCCGAGAAGAACGATCTGCCCAAGCTCATCGAGTGGACGGACTTGAAAGGCGCGTTGCACAATCACTCCACGTGGAGTGATGGTCACAACACGCTTGAAGAAATCGCCGCGCACATGGAAGAACTCGGGCTGGCGTATTGGGCGATCACCGATCACTCACGCGCGTCGTTTCAAGCGAATGGACTTGATCCGAAGCGTGTGCGCGAGCAACTCAAGGAAATCAAGAAGGTCAACGACAAGCTCGCGGACAACGGCAGCGAGTTCCGCTTGTTGACTGGCACAGAAGTGGACGTGCTGAAAGACAAACTCGATTTCGATGACGACTTGCTCGCCGAACTCGACGTGGTGGTCGCCAGCCTGCACGTGCCCGCGAACAACGAAGCCGAGAACACCAAACGCCTGATTCGCGCGGCGGAAAACAAATACGTCCACATGCTCGGCCATCTCACGGGGCGGCTCCTGCTCGAACGCGAGCCGTATCCGATGAACCAACAAGCCGTGATTGATGCCTGTGCGGAAACGGGAACTTGGATTGAACTGAATTGCAACCCGTATCGCTTCGACCTCGACTGGCGGCAATGGTTCTACGCGAAGAGCAAGGGCGTGAAGTGCGTCATCAACCCCGACGCGCACCGCAACGAGCACGCGATGTTTCTCCGCCTCGGCATCGGCGTCGCGCGCAAAGGCTGGCTCACCAAGGCCGACGTGATCAACACGCTGCCGCTGGAAAAGCTGCGGAAGGAACTAGCGAAGAAGCGGAAGTGAAGGAAGCGCCGGGCTCAAGTCGAGCTTCCCTTCAATGCATCACTGGCATCTTCCGCACGCGTCCGCCGAAAATTCCGAAACAGGAAAAACCAGAAGACCGGCGCAAAGATCAGATATTGCGTGAACGAAGACAGCACGTAGCCGAAGATGGTCAGCGGGGAACGACGCACGTTGTCGAGCACGCCATTGCGGAAGACTTCGCCTTCGGAGAAAGTTTGGAGATAGGGCATCCAGTTGTTGTACGGGCCGACCGCGCAACCGCAGTGCTCGCAGAACCATTGTCCTGGCGGCACTTCGCTCAGACAATGATGGCAAACCTGGACAGCTTCCTCCGACTGCACGGCGGCTTCGGTCGCGGCATCCCACGGATCAGGTTTCACGGGCGCGCTCTTGATCCAAAGCAACAGCCGCCAGAATGAAAAGCCACCCAGCACCGCCAGGCCGATGGTGACCGCCAGTAACTCCGATTTGTCGAGCGGGTGCATCGAGTCAAAGCTTGGTTTAATCCTGTCCCGACTGTAAGCCGTATGCGGATTCCAGCAACCACGAAAAGCGACGCTCTTCTCGAAAAGTTCCACTTAGACCCGGTAGGGACGATTTCCACATCGTCCCATTCTCTGTGTGCTAATGGAAATTAGTTTGGGACGCGGTGGAACGCGTCCCTACCAATTCGCTTTCGTGTGGTTCGCGTGTTTCGCGGTTGAAAAGTCATTCGTTCGTTCTCGACGTTCGCCTCCCCTGCCCTTACGTTTTGCGCCGCACGTTTGCAGAACTTTATGGACGAACTCCTGAAAATCCTTGAGGGCAACGCGCTCGAATCGCGCGCGACCATCGCCAAAATGCTCAACCTCCCGCTCGCGGAGGTGGACCAGCGCATCGCCGATTACGAGAAGCGCGGCGTCATCCGCGGCTACCAAACCATCCTGAACGAGGACCAGCTCGATCTCGACAAGACCACCGCCGTCATCGAGGTCAAGGTCACGCCGCAACGCGAGGGCGGGTTCAACACCATCGCCGAACGAATCAGCCGGTTTCCCGAAGTCCGCTCCGCGTATCTCATGAGCGGCGGCTACGATCTGCTGCTGTTCGTCGAGGGCCGCAACTTACGCCAGGTAGCCGCGTTCGTGAGCGAACGGCTCGCGCCGCTCGAGGGCGTCGTTTCCACTTCCACCCATTTCATGCTCAAGACCTACAAGCGTCTCGGCGTGTTGATGCATTCGGAACAAACCGATGAGCGCCTCACCGTCTCTCCGTAACCGCATCGCGCTTCAGGTGCGGGACATCCCGCGCTCGGGCATCCGCGACTTCTTTGACATCGTCAGCACGATGAAGGACGTGATCAGCCTCGGCATCGGCGAGCCGGACTTCGACACGCCGTGGCACGTGCGCGAATCAACCGTCTTCTCGCTCGAACGCGGCGCGACGCACTACACCAGCAACCTCGGCTATCTCGAACTCCGCAAAGCGCTGAGCAAATACGTCAGCAAAATGTTCGGGGCGGAATACAATCCCGACAGCGAAGTGCTCGTGACCGTGGGTGTGAGCGAAGCGCTGGACATCGCGTTGCGCGCGTTGATCAATCCCGGCGACGAGGTTTTGTTTCACGAGCCGTGCTACGTCTCGTATCGCGCGACAATTCTTTTCGCGCACGGCGTGCCCCTCGCGGTGGAAACGAAAGCGGAAAATGGTTTTCGTCTCACGCGCGCGATGCTCGAGGCGAAGGTCACGCTGAAGACGAAGGTGTTGATGCTGAACTTCCCGAACAATCCCACCGGCGGCGTGATGAGCCGGCAGGATTTGGAGGACATCGCGGCGTTCGCCCGTGAGCGCGACCTCATCGTCATCACGGACGAAATTTACGGCGAGCTGACTTACGACGCGCCGCACACGAGCATCGTGAGTCTGCCTGGCATGAAGGAGCGCACGATTTTTCTGCACGGCTTCTCGAAGGCGTGGGCCATGACCGGCTTCCGTCTCGGCTACGCCTGCGGCCCGGCCGAGTTGATCGAGGCGATGATGAAAATCCATCAATACACGATGCTGTGCGCGTCGTCGCTCGCGCAAAAGGCCGCCATCGAAGCGCTCACGCGGCCCGAAGTAGATGTGGGAGAAATGGTCGCCGAATATCGCCGACGGCGGAATTACATCGCGAGCGCGTTCGCGGAAATGGGACTCGAATGTCATCGCCCGCTTGGCGCGTTCTACGCGTTTCCCAGCGTGGCCAAATTCAAGTTGCCCGCGAAAGAATTCGCGATGCGCTTGCTCCACGAAGAAAGAGTAGCGGTTGTTCCCGGCACCGCGTTCGGCGATTGCGGCGAAGGTTTCGTGCGCTGCGCCTACGCGACGAGTCTGGACAACATCAAGGAAGCGATGGTGCGGCTGAAGCGGTTTGTCGGAAAACTGTAGGCTTGGAGCGCGGCGTTCACGCCGCTTCGCCTTTCGCTGACGAAGGGCGCACGAAATTTTCGGATCTTTCGGTTCTTCTTAACTGAAGCGGCGTGAACGCCGCGCTCCTCGCGCTTGCTCGTTCGCCGGCGATTCTTCAATTCTCCGCCGCCACTTTGCTCACCGCCAGTTTTCGCTCGATGCGCCGGATCGCCACGCGGACAGCGACGCGCACTTCCTCTTCCGAATCATCGGCAAACTTCTTGAGCGCCGGCAGCGTGGCCGGATCGTTGAACAACACCAGCGCCCGCGCGCCGAAGTGGCGATAGTTTTGCGTCATGGACGTATTGCGCTGTGCGGTGCAAAGCAGATTCGTGGCGGCGCCGGGTCCACCCAGCCGCAATCCCGCTTCCACCACTGCGGCCAGCGTCGCGTCGAAGTCGCGACAATTCTCCAGCGTCCGGCGCGACTCGGCGGTGTTCAATCGCAGCAACCCGATCAAAGCCGTGAACCGCATCCACGACTGATCGGAGCGGAGCGTTTCGCCGAGCACACTCATTCCCGCCGGATCGTCGAGAAACGCGAGCGCGCAGGCTGCGGCCAGCTTGTCCCGGTCCGCGGCGCGGGCCAGCGCCACCGTGAGTTGCGGTACGGCGCTGCGGTCGCCGATTTCCGCCAGCGCGAACGCGGTGGCGAATTGATTCTCTCCCCCGCGCTCGCTTAACGCTTCCCCCAACGCCGCGCACGCGCGCGCGTCGCCCAAATGACCGAGCGCCCACGCCGCCTCCGTGCGCACCGAACCCGCGCGATCCTTCAGTGCCGCGATCAACACCGGCACCGCGTCCGGATTTCCCATGCGCCCGAGCGCCGTGACAGCGCCGGCCCGCGCGCCGGCGTCGCGATCGCGCGCCAGCACGTCCATCACCGCCGCCGCCCCGCGCGGGTCGCCCGTTTCGCCGAGCGCGCGCACGACCGCCGCCCTGCCTCCCGCGCCGTCCGCCAGACTTGCGAGCAGCGCCGAAACCGCTTCGCTCGTCGCCATCCGGCCCAACAGCGGCGCCAACTCCGCACGCAACAACGGCTCCTCGTTGAAAGTCGCGATAAAAATTTTTCGCTGCTCGGCGTTCGCGAGTGGCGCAAGCGCAACGGCCGCCGCCGACCGGACCCGCCGTTCGCGATCATTTGCAAACGCTTTTTCCAAAGCGGAAACGGCCGTCGCGCCGCCGAATTCACCCAGCGCCCCGGCGGCGGCGATGCGGATTTCACGGCTGGAATCGCGCCGCAACGAGAAGAGCAGCGCGGGTTGCGCATTGGTGATGCGCAGTTCGCCCAGGGTGTTGATCACCGCGACGCGCACATTTTCGTCGTCGTCTTTTTTCATCGCCTGCAGCAGCGCCGCAGTGGCTGCCGGCTGATGAACGCGCAATTCCCGCAACGCCCCGGCGACGTGCGCGCGCACGTCGCCCGTGTCGTCTTTCGCCAGTGCGGTGGAGAGCGCGGCGATGACGTTGGTGCCGGAGAAATGTCCCAGCGCCTCCGCCGCGGCGCCGCGAACGCGTGCCTCCGCGTCCGATTCGAGGAGTTGAATCAAGGTCGGCACCGCCCGATCAATCCGCGCGCTGCCGAGATGTTCCACCGCGCGTTCCCGGGCGTCAGCCTCCAACAACGCGCTGTCGAGCAAACGCAACAACACGCCGCTCAAGGCGGAGTCGGGTCGCCGCCGCAGCCCGCTGATCACTTCCACCTGCACGTTCGCTTTGCGTTCCTTTTCCAGCGCGGCGAACAGCGCCGACACAGACTCCGGCCCTTCCATCCGGCCCAACGCCGACGCGGCCTCGGCACGCACCTGCGTATCGTTGTCGGTTTGCAGCGACTGGATCAACGTGGCCGCGACGACGGGATTGGTGGTGCCGTCCAGCCTCCGCCCCAGCGCCGTGGCCGCGTTCGCCCGGACTCCCACCGCCCAATTCGTCGTCAGCGCGCCGAGCAAAGCCCGCTCGCTGGCCGCACCGGAAAAATTTTCCAACGCTTGCGCCGCCGCCGCGCTCACACTATTCGTGTCCGACTCGAGGGCGCGAACCAGCGCGGCTTCCACTTCCTCGCCCGAAGTCTGGCCCAAGGCTTCCGCCGCCGCCGCGCGAACTTTGTCATGCGCATCTTCACGCAGCGCGGACAGCAGCGCGCCGACGGCCTCGCCTGAAAGTTGTCCTCGCAACGCCCGGGCCGCCGCTTCCCGGACCGCCCCATCGGCGTCGGACGTCAAGGCGGTGATCAAGCCCTCGCGAATCCCCGGCACGCTACGATAGGAAAAATTTTGCACGATGCCGCGGCGAAGGCTCACGTCGGGGTCGTGAAGAAAGGTGTTGGTGATCGCGGCAAAAGCCTCCAGCGATTCAAACTCCACGAGCGCATCGGCCGCCGCTACGCGGACGGACGCGTCGTTCGTGCCTTGAGCCACCGTGATGAGCAGCGGCACGGCGTTCGTGTCGCCAATGCGACCGAGTGCACGCAGAATGGCCTGCCGCACGCTGTCTTCGCTCTCCCGGTGAAACGCGCCCGCGAACGTCGGCACAAAAACCGGATCGCCGATCTCGGCCAGCGCCTGCGCCGCCACCGAGCGCACCTCGGCATTGGGATCGCGGAAAAGCGCGTTGGTCACGACCGGCACCGCCCGCCATCCGAGCGAAGCGAGTTGTTCCTGCGCGTCAAAATTTCGTTCGTGCGAACCGAACAGTGCCGTGGCGATTTGCGGGAACGGTTTCGGCCAGTCATACATCGCGTCGAGCACGGATGAGACGCCGATACGATTTTGCCGGCGCACGTCGGAGAGAATCTTGCGCGCCTGCCGCTCGACGCGCGATTGTGTGCTCTCCGGTTTCACCGCGAGGAAGAGCATCACTCCGCCCGCCACGAGAAGCAGCAACCAGAACAGCCGCCATTTCCTGCGAATGCGGCGGTACCACGGCGGTAACTGCGCGGCATCGGCGGATGGTGCGGATGCGTCCTCGTTCATGGGATTGTCCGCGTGACTACCCGCTTGCCGGACCGAAGTCAATTCCGTTCACGCCTTGATCGCGTCGAGTTCGATCTCGAACAGCAAATCATCGCGGCAGATGTCGCACACGGCATTGACCACCGGCATCTCGTTCAACCCATGCGACAAGAGCCATTCACCAAAAAACCTAACGTCGGTTGGTGATTTGAAGTAAGCCGTCGCCCGCGAGACATCGGACAAGTCCATCCCGCGCGAAGTCAGGATGGATTCCACCACGTCCATCGAAAGTTCAATCTGACCGCGAACATCACCGGCGTGCGCAGTGCTGCCGTCCGGCGCAATACTGGCCGTGCCCGAAACCAGAACCTGACGAAGGCCTTCGGAATGAACTTCCGCCGCACGACTGAACGCGCTGCCATACGAACACGCCGGGCACTGCCGCGATGACGGCGCAAAGCGGACAACGTGTTTGGTTTCATCGTGTGGCCGGATGGCCCAGGCTGCCGTGGTCAAAGCAGCACCGGCAGGATTCCGCGCACCCACACCTGTGCTGGCGGGAAAATGTCCGGCGCGAAGTTCGCATTGCTCGAAGAACGCATTGCGTGCCTGGTTGAAATCGCCGTACCAACCGAGAATGCCATCCAGAAAAAACCAGGTTCGTGCAACGTCCTTGATCGTCATGCCCGCCAACGAAAGCCCCGCCTGCAAATTCTCCAAAGTCTCCCGCGCCTGTTCACGCGCGCTGACGCCAGTCTGCCGCGGCCCGAGTCCATTGAGCACGCAGTGCGTTGCGTGAGCGTCGTCCCAGACGCGCACGCCACGGCCAGCCGAACGCACTTCCACACCGCTGACGGCGTGAACCTGGATGCCAGCGATTGCGCCG
>SCTL01000558.1 GCA_004297495.1 Verrucomicrobiota bacterium | reverse complement strand
TGGAGACAATTCCCGCAGAACATGCCGCCCGCGCCGGGAGTGAGTTGAACGATGTTCACGCGGATTTTTTAGCCACGGATAAACACGGATGAACACGGATTCGGATATTCAGTTCGCACCGATTTCTGTTCCCATCCGTGTTCATCTGTGTCCATCCGTGGTTAAAAAATCCGCGTGAACATCGTTCAACTCACTCCCGGCGCGGGCGGCATGTTCTGCGGGAATTGTCTCCACGACAACACGCTCGTGGCCGCGTTGCGCGAACTCGGGCACGACGCGACAATGCTGCCGCTCTACCTGCCGCTGCAACTCGACGAGGAGGACCAAAGCGCCGGCCAGCCGATTTTTTTTGGCGGCGTGAATGTTTACCTCGAACAAAAATCCGCGTTGTTCCGCAATGCGCCGCGCTGGCTGCATCGCTTGTTGAACGCACGAGGTTTGCTCGACTGGGCCGCCGGTCGCGCGGCCAAAACTCGCGCAAGCGACGTGGGTGACATCTTGCTCTCAATGTTGCGCGGAGAATCGGGCAATCAAGATCGCGAAATCACGGAACTCATCTCGTGGTTGCGGGAACACGCAAAGCCGGAGGTGATTTGTCTCTCGAACGCGTTGCTCATCGGCATGACCCGCCGCCTGAAGGCGGAACTCCGAACGCCCGTCGTTTGTCTGCTGCAAGGTGAAGAGCCGTATCTCGACGCGCTGCCCGATTCGCATCGCGACGCCGCGTGGCGACTGCTCGCGGAGCGGGCAAAGGACGTGGACGCGTGGATCGCCGCGAGCCGTTGGAACGCCGACCAGTTGACCAAGCGCCTCAGTCTTGATCCGGCGCGGGTTCACGTCGTTCCCAACGGCATCAAGATCGACGGTTTTCAAATCGGCAATCGGCAATCGGCAATCGGCAATCACAAAGCTCCCGTCCTCGGCTATTTCGCGCGCATGTGCAAGGACAAGGGGCTCGACGCGCTGGTCGAGGCTTACATCCACATCAAGAACGGCGGGCGCGTGCCGCGACTCAAGCTGCACATCGGCGGCAGTTGCAGTCCGGCGGATGAAGCCTTCGTGAAATCACTCCGCGCCCGACTCGCGCAAGCCGGTTACATCGGCGAAGTGAGTTTTCATCCGAATCTGAATCGCGCGGAGAAAATTTCTTTTCTCCAGGCACTGGATGTTTTCTCCGTGCCCGCGCATTACGGCGAGGCGTTCGGGCTTTATCTCATCGAAGCAATGGCGGCGGGCGTGCCCGTCGTGCAACCGCGCACCGCCGCGTTTCCTGAAATCATCGCTGCCACCGGCGGTGGTGTGTTGTGCGAGCCGAATGACGCAAAGTCACTGGCCGGCAACCTCGAAACATTGCTGCTCGATCCACCGCGCGCGCAGGCGCTGGGCGAGGCTGGACGTAAAACCGTGGTGGAAAAATTCTCCGCCGAGGCGATGACCGAGGCTACCCTTCGTGTATTTGCGACTGCCGCCGCCCATTTTCAAATCGCCAATCGTAAATCATAAATCCAAAATCCGAACATGGCCTTTGAATTCAAACTTGTTCGCCGCGTCGAATTCAGCGAAACCGACATGGCCGGCATCGTTCACTACTCGAATTTTTTCCGCTACGCCGAGGCGGCGGAGAGCGCGTTCTTCCGCTCGCTCGGACTTTCGATCCGTCCGCCCCAGGCCGCGCAGGAAGTCGGCTGGCCGCGCGTGCATGCCGAGTGCGATTACGCGCAACCGCTGCGCTTCGAGGACGAAATCGAGATTCACCTGCTCGTGGCCGAGAAGAGCGCCCGGAAATTTGTCTATCAGTTCCGCATCCGCAAACTGAACGCGCAGCCTCCGGTCGAGGTGGCGCGCGGAAAGATCATCGCGGTCTGCGTGAAACAAGATGGCCCGCACCACATGAAGGTGGCGCAGATTCCGGCGGACATCGCCGAGAAGATCGAAGTCGCGCCGAAGGAATTGCTGTGAGCGCGGCGGCAAACTAGAATCACTCAAATCTATGAACTGGCTCACCTTCGCATTGATGACGGTTTTGTCCTGGGGCGTTTACGGCGTGCTGCTCCACAAAGGGCGCGGCGAGATGCCGATGGGCGCGGAAGCGCCGCACGCCGGGCTCAAAGCCTTCTTGTTTGTCTGCATTGCCTATGCGCTGATCGGCATTGCGACGATGGCGCTGCTGAAATTGCGCGGCTCAAACTGGAGTTTCACCGGCGGCGGCATCAAGTGGAGTCTCATCGCCGGCGGCGCTGGTGCAATCGGCGCGTTCACGCTCGTGCTCGCGCTCGGCGCGGCGGCGCAAATTTACAAAGGCGCGGCGGCGGCGGCAGTGATGCCCATCGTCTTTGCCGGCGCGCCAATCATCAACACGATTGTCGCCATGGCGCTGCATCCGCCGGAGGGCGGATTGAAATCGCTGCCGCTGCCGTTCCTGCTGGGCTGCGTGCTGGCGGCGACCGGCGCGTTCCTTGTCGCCAAGTTTGCGCCCTCGAATGTGGCCGCGCCGGCCAAACCCGCCGCAACGCAGGCGACTCCGGCGACTTCGGAAACCAAGTAACCTTGCGCATGGCCGAGAGCGTTCATCCCGACCGCGCAGCCATCGAAGCCGGCCAGCTCGAACAGCTCCGCTCGCTCGTGGCCGAGTTGATTCCGGCGAACAAGTTTTACACGCACAAACTTCAGGACGCCGGCGTCGGCTTCGACATCGCGTCGCTGGAAGATCTCTCCGCGCGCTTTCCGTTCACGACCAAGCAGGAACTTGTCGCCGACCAACTCGCGGCGCCGCCGTTCGGCACGAACCTGACTTACCCGCTCAATCGTTACACGCGCTTCCATCAGACCAGCGGCACGAGCGGTGCGCCGTTGCGCTGGCTCGACACGCCGGAAAGCTGGGACTGGATGCTGGAAAGTTGGACGGAAATTTTTCGCGTCGCTGGAGTGACAGCGGGTGACCGCGTGTACTTCGCGTTTTCGTTCGGCCCGTTCCTCGGCTTCTGGCTCGCGTTCGAGTCGGCGGCAAAGCTCGGCTGCCTTTGCATTCCCGGCGGCGGCATGAGCAGCGAAGCGCGTGTGAAGGCGATTGTGGACTGCGGCGCGACCGTGATTTGCTGCACGCCGACTTACGCTATTCGCCTCGGTGAAGTCGCCGCGCTCGCGAGCAAACCCGCTGGCGCGTCGCGAGTGAAGACGATCATCGTGGCGGGCGAACCGGGCGGCAGCATTCCGGCCACGCGGAAACACATTGAGGAACTTTGGCCGGGCGCGCGCGTCTTTGATCATCACGGCATGACGGAAGTTGGCCCGGTGACTTATGAATGTCCTGCGCGGCCCGGCGTCTTGCACGTAATCGAGTCGGCTTACTTTGCAGAGGTGATTGATCCCGCCTGCGGTAAACCGGCGACAACCGGCGAACTGGTTTTGACCACGCTGGGCCGAACCGGCTCGCCGTTGCTTCGCTATCGCACGGGCGATCTGGTGAAGTGCGGAGTGCGGAATGCGGAGTGCGGATGCGGACGCCATGAGCTTGCGCTCGACGGCGGCATCCTCGGTCGCGTGGATGACATGGTCATCGTGCGCGGCGTGAATGTTTATCCGTCGGCGGTCGAGGAAATCCTGCGCGGCTTGAAGGACGTGGCGGAATATCGCGTTCATGTCGGGCAACGACAATCGCTCGCCGAGTTGCGCGTGGAACTGGAGCCGTCCGATCTCTGCCGCGACGCGAAGAAACTGCAAACCGAGGCGCAACAAGCGTTGGAGTCGGCGTTCAATCTGCGCGTGCCGGTGGAACTGGTTTCACCTGGTTCATTGCCGCGATTTGAGATGAAAGCACGCCGGTGGACGAAGGACATTCAGTGAGAACGCTCGCGCTGACCTTGCTCGTCATGACGGCTTCCGCATTTGCCGCCGACAGAAAAATTGTTTTCCTCGCCGGGCCGCCCAGTCATCCACCGGGACAACACGAGTATCGCGCGGACTGCCTGTTGCTGAAATCTTGCCTCGACCAGTTTCCCGGCATCACGTCGGTCGTCTGCTCGAACGGCTGGCCGGCGGACGGGAAGAGTGTGTTCGATGGCGCGGCGGCGATCATCGTTTTCACCGACGGCGGTTGGAATCATCCGCTGTTGCAGGAAGACCATTTGGAAATCATCGGCCAACTGATGCGGCAAGGCGTCGGGTTGGCGTGCGTTCATTACGCCATCGAGCCGACGAAGGAAAAGGGCGAACAGAAATTTCTCGACTGGATCGGCGGTTGTTTTGAAGTGGACTGGTCGGTGAATCCGCGCTGGACGGCGGAAATCAAATCGTTGCCCTCGCATCCCATCACGCGCGGCGTGAAACCGTTCGCGCTCGATGACGAGTGGTATTTTCACATGCGCTTTCCCGCGGACATGAAAGGCGTGACGCCGATCCTCAGCGCCGTCGCACCGCCGAACACGATGCGCCGCGCCGATGGGCCGCATGAGGGCAATCCCGCCGTGCGCGAGTCGGTGAAGCGCGGCGAGCCGCAGAATTTGGCGTGGGCGTTCGAGCGCGCGGATAGCGGCAGAGGTTTCGGTCTCACTGGCGCCCATTTCCACGAGTCTTGGGGCAATGACAATTTCCGGAAGCTCGCGCTCAACGCGATTCTCTGGGTCGCGAAAGTGGAAGTTCCGCCCGATGGCGTGAAGTCCACGGTTACGGCGGAGCAGTTGAAGGAAAATCTGGATGACAAGTCGGGGCGGAGAAAGTAAATGAGGCCGTGGGCTCGGCGTGCGGGTTAAGCGGCGATGAATCTTTCAGCGGGGGAACATTCAACATTCAACATTCAACGCCCAACACTGAAGTTTTCGGAGCTGCGCGCACCGACCGTTTGGTATTCGATGTTGAATGTTGAGCGTTGAATGTTCCGCCACGCTCTCCCGCTCACAGCCCGTTCAACACGTCAATCATCTGGCGGAGCCGACCGTAATCGCGGCGGTTGAAGTTAAACGCGATGCGGTGCAGGCCGAGCTGATCGCTGTCTTCCTTCTCCTCGGGTGTCGGCTCAATGCGCTGGATTTTTCCTTCGACGATGATGTCCGCGTAGTCTTCGTTCAACGCCTCGATGGCCGTCTCGGTCGGCGCGTGTTGCAGGCGGATGATGAACAGGTCCTTCACGAAGCGCGTGGAGTGGAAGTTGCGATAGAAGCGCGTGACGATTTTCACCGCTTCATCCGCGCTGTCGGTGATGCGATAGAGGTTGAGATCGTCCGGCGAAATCAATTGATCGCGCAGGAGATGTTCGCGCACCTGTTTGTCCCACGTCTTCCAATACGTGCCGCCGGGCCGGTCCACGAGCACGAGCGGCATGAGCTGGCTCTTGCCGGTCTGCATGAGCGTGATGGCTTCGTAGCCCTCATCCATCGTGCCGAAGCCGCCGGGAAACAAAATGATCGCGTCCGAGTGGCGGATGAAGGTGAGCTTGCGCGTGAAAAAGTATTTGAATGTGACGAGCTTTTTGTCCTGCGCGATGACGGGGTTTGCGCCCTGTTCCCACGGCAGACGGATGTTCGCGCCGAAACTGTTTTCCGGACCCGCGCCTTCGTGGCCGGCCTGCATGATGCCCGGCCCGGCGCCGGTGATGACCATGAAGCCGGCTTGCACGATCTTGCGACCGACTTCGACGGCTTGTTGATATTCCTGTTTGCTCGGCTGCGTGCGGGCCGAGCCGAAGATCGTGACCTTGCGCTTGCCCGCATAGGGCGCGAAGAGCCGGAACGCGTAACGCAATTCCCGCAGCGCGGTCTGGATAACGCGCGCGTCGCCGGTGTCTTTGACGTCGGTGAGGAGTTTGAGGGCGTTCTCGATGATGTCGGCGACTGCGTCTTCGTTGTAACCGCCGCCTTTGAGTTTGATGAGGTCCTGGATGGGCTTCTGCAATGCCAAGTCCCCTGTGGACTTTTCTGGTTTATTCATAGTCGGCGTAGAATAACGGGGAGAACCGTGAAAGCAACAACACTTCTTTGTATGAAGATCGAACTGGATGATGTAAACGCGCGGACAATTTGGTCACTTCTGAGTCTTCCAACTTCCAAGATGACCGGACAAGGAAATTACGCACACCCGCCAAAGGGGTGCGTAAAATAACCGCGATCCGGCGTCAGGCCGCGACAGACTCGCCACGCGCACGCGGCGTCATGGCTCGGCTTGAATCGGCGACTACAACGGGTCTATGTCGTTGAAAAATCTGTGGCTCTTCGGCGGTGGCCTTACCGTCATTAACGGATTCTGAAGGCGGCGTTAATGGGGCTTTCAGCGGTGCTGCAAGCCGCCTGCGGGCGCGCTTTTCGGGCGCGGCCATGCGTGAGGCAAAGCAGGTGTCGGACGGCAGCAAGTGTTCATTGATGGCGCGCTCCACGTCTTCAAAGGTGATTGTCTCGCGTCCGGATTCTTCGGCGAGCAAGCGTGCTTCCGTCGCCACGTCGCCAAGTCCGGAAATGTCGCGGCTCGGCGATCCGTGAAGGGAAACTTTCGCGTAGCCGAGCGCGAGCTTGATGCCGGCGCGTGAAATGCCAGGCATGATCTTCCGCGCCACGGCTTCAAGATCGGCGTCCGTATTCCATTCCGCCAACGGTACCCAGCGGCGCACGCGGCGGCGAAACTGCCGATAGTTCCAACCGACTTGAGACTCCGCGCGCTTTACGCAATTGATGAATTGCGGCGTGGTGACGAGCGCGACCGGGACATCGTGATTGACTAGCGCCGTGTCAATCCAATCAATCAACTCTGGACGTGAATAAATGCGCGGGCTTTGGGCAAAGAGAAAGTGCGCTTCATCGAACACCAACACGAGCCGCGAGCGTTGCAACACGTCTTCGATGCGCGCCTGCATTTCGGTGGCCGTGCGCGAGTAGCTTGACGCGATGCCGAGCGCTTTCGCGATGGCCCGGAAAACGGTTGTCTTGCTCGTGACGCCGGCCAGGTCCACGAAGCGAGCGTCGCCGCGATGGATTCGGCACCACGCTTTTACGGCCTCGCTTTTGCCGCGTCCTTCCCAGCCTTCAATCACAACCATGCGCCGGGCCTTCAGCGCGAAGTCGAGGGTTTCCCAAACCTTGCGCCCGATGGCCGTCAGAACAAAGTCCGCTCGCGCGGATTCTTCCACACGGTGCTGATAGTCAAGCAACGCGCCGATGATGTCTTGAAACCAAAACAATTCGGCAACCGTGACGCTCAACTTTTGGTCCGGAAATTCATTTTCGAGGCGTTGCTCATAATCGCTCCGTTTCTTGTCGCTCTCTCCCGACTTCCGAAATGCCAGTCGTGGATTAACGCAAAGGTCGGTGAGGAATGCAGCCAAATCCTCCGGTGCATGACGGCACGCTTCAACAAATTTTTCGACCGGATACGATGTCGGATTGTTTTTTGATTCTTCCAGGTCTTTTTCAGCATCCTCGCGCTCGTATTTATCAAGGTCGCGGCGCGCTAAGTATGCTACCACGTCGTAGAGGTCGCCTGTGGGGTAAATACTCTTCGACTCCGCTTCGCCGCGCAGCGGAAAACCACTGACGCTAGAAAGTTCCCTTCGCACGATCCGGACCTGCTCACCCTTGTAAACCTGCCCCGGATTTATTCCGAATTTGTGCATTGCGGGCGTGCCGATGCGATCCGGGTATTG
>SCTL01000557.1 GCA_004297495.1 Verrucomicrobiota bacterium | reverse complement strand
CGAGCGCGCGCAGAACATTTTTTGAGTTGCCGCTCGTGGTGAGCGCAATCAGCACGTCGCCTTTCGCACCCAATCCCCGCACCTGCCGCGCAAAAATTTCGTCCGCTCCGTAATCGTTGCAGACGGCGGTCATGAATTCGCCGTTGGCCGTGAGCGAAATGGCGGGATACGGCCGGCGATCCTCTTGAAAACGGCAAAGAAACTCAGTCGCGAGATGAGTTGCGTCCGACGCGCTGCCGCCGTTGCCGCAGATGAGCAGCTTGTGACCGCCGCGCAGGCAGCGCAAAACCATTTGCGCCGCCTGGGCGAGTTGCTGTTCCAGCGCGGGCAATGTGCGGAGCGTGGCGATGCTGTCTTCGATGGCGCGTTGGAGCGGACTCATGCGGGCAGGTTAGTGCGCGGGCACTGGGGGCGAAAGCGAAAATCAATCGCGCTTGGTCACATGCACGGGCGTCGGCAGCGTGAGCGTGAACTGCGTGCCCTTGCCGTGCCGTGATTCGATCTGAATTTTCCCGCGATGGGTTTCGATGACGCGATTGACGATGGCCAGCCCAAGTCCCGTGCCCTTCGCCTTGGTCGTGCTGAGCAGCGATTTGAACACGCGTTGCTGTTGCTCGTCGGTCATGCCTTCGCCGGTGTCGGCAAATTCGACCACCACGGTTTCCTCATCCGCGCCGGCACGCGTGCGAATGGTCAGCGTGCCGCCCTCGGACATCGCTTCGGCGGCATTGAGCATGAGATTGAGGAACGCCTGCTCCAGTTGCGTGGCGTCGCCGAGGATCGCGGGCAAATCGGGCTGAAGTTCGCGGCGCAACTCCACGCCGGCGTGGGCGAATTTGTGCCGCACCAGCAAAGCAAGTTCGTCCACCAGTTGATTCAGATTCACCGGCTTCAAATCCGGCTCGGAGGTGCGCGCGAAATCCAGGATGCGTTCCACGATCTTGTTCAGGTGTTCGATCTTCTCGCCCATCACGCGAGCGTCCTCGGTGCGCGGATCGCCCTTCGGAAATTTCAAGTTCAGCGAGTGATACAACATCTTCATCACCGTGAGCGGATTGCGGATTTCGTGGGCGACCTCGGCGGCGAGCAGGCCGAGCGCGGAAAGTTTTTCGTTCTGGCGCAACTGTTCCTCGACGTCCACGACGCGTTCGTAAAGCCGCGCCTTCTCGATGGCGATGGCGGAAAGCTCGGCGAACGCGGAGAGTACGCGCACTTCGTCGTTGGAGAACGAGTAGGTCTGCGCCGTGTAAACGCTGAGAGTGCCGATGACTTCGCCCGTGAACATCAGCGGCACGCTTAAGAGCGACACCAGCCCCTCGGCCCGCGCCACGTCCACGCGCTGGTAACGCCCGGAGCTTTGGATGTTTTCCAGTTTAACCGGTTTGCGCCGGCGCACCACCGTGCCGAGAAGACTTTCATCCACACGCAATCGCGGGTTGCGCAAGTAAGCTTCGCCCGCGCCCGAGCACGCCCGCAAATCCAGCCACGCGCGCGTTTCGTCGAGCAGCATGAGCGAACACATCTTGGCCCGCATCAACCGGCAAGCTTCGCGCGTGATGGTGTCGAGCGCCTCATCGAGGCTGAGCGTGGAATTGATCGTGCGGCTCACGGCGGCGAGCGATTCAAACTGGCCCGCCTGCAACCGCAGTTGCTCATACAACCACGTGTTGTGAATCACGCGCGCGGCTTGCGTTGCCAGCGCTTCGAGCAATTCCTGGTCGTCGTCGTCAAACGCGTCCGAGCGTTCCGAGTCCACGTTCAACACGCCGCGCACTTCCCCGCGCACTTCCAGCGGCACAGCCAGTTCCGAGCGGACTTCCGGGCGGAGCATCACGTAGCGGCGGTCGGACCGGACATCGCCGACGCGCGCGGGCTTGCCGGTGCGCGCGACCCAGCCGGTGAGTCCTTCGCCGAGGCGCAATTTCAAATTCAAGGCGGGCGCGGGCAGACCTTGCGACGCGTGAATTTCCAGAAAGCCCGTGTTCGGGTTGAGCAACACAGCCGAGCCGCTTGATGCGTTCATCACGCGCACCGCTTCGCGCACGATCAATTGCAGCGCCTCCTGCGGATCGAGCGTCGAGTGGATCACCGTGCCCACTTGTTGCAGCAGGTTCAGCCGCTCGTAACGCGCTTTGAGTTTTTTCAGTTCCTCGCTCATCGCACTCTCGCCGTCAACCACACGCCGGCGACCGTAAAGCCAAGGTTGGGTAGCCAACCGGCCAGCCAGCCCGGCAGAATTCCCGCCGTGCCCAGCGCCAGGCCGATCTGTTGCACCACGAGATAGCAGATACAGATCGCGATGCTGCCGGCCACACCGGCGAAAATATTTCTCCGCCCGGAGGCCGCGCCGAAGGGCAGCGCGATCAACACCACCACGAGATTCGTCCACGGCGTCGCCAGCCGACCATGCAATTTCGTGTAGAGCCAGTGCCGGTCCGAGGCCGAGGGATGTGGATGCAGCCGCAGATAGTTCAGAATTTCGGAAACTGGGATATCCACGCCGCGCGCGAGCCGGGAGTTGAGGCGGGAACTGATGTTGATCTCGCTGTCAATTTCCTCGGGCGTCTCGGAAAACTCGGGCAGGGCGAGCACGTTGGTCACCAGCGTCGGCACCGTGCGCGACGTCGCCGGGTTCTGCCGGAACTCGCGCACGCCAAAAAAAATCCAGATGTTGTTGGTGTAATTGCCCCGCTCCGCCGTCAGCCAGCGCGTTCCGCCGGGGCCCGTGCAATCCACTTGCACGTTGAACATCGTGTCATTGCGCGGATCGTAAGCGCCGATCAGCCAGGTGCGCCGCTCCGCGTCCTTGGAACTCGTGAAACCGAGATTGGCCACAATCGCGCGGTCCTTCGCCGCCGGCTGCGGGGCATCGCGTCGCCGCAACACTGCGTCCGACTTCGCGTCGGAATCCGGCGCCCAATACTCGTTCACGGCGAACATCGCCACGCTGGCCAGCAATCCCACGGCGAAATACGGCACCGCCATCCGCCACAGACTGACCCCCGCCGCGCGCATCGCCGTCAACTCGTGATGCCGCGCGTGATTCGTCAGCGTGAAGAGCAACGCCAGCAGCACTCCGATGGGCGCGATCTGCACCACGATTTGCGGCAGCCCCACTGCGTAGTAAAGACAGACATCGCCGAAATGCAGCTTGTGCGCTTGAAACTCCCCGAGCCGGTTCGACGCATCAATCGCGATGATCAGCAGCAGAAACCCGCCGACACACAAGGCCAGCGGCTTGAGCAGCTCGCGCAACAGGTAGCGATCCAGCAAACGCATCGCCGCAGGCTAGTCGCCGCTCCCGGCACAATCAAGCAACCGGACAGGGCGGTGACTCGTGACGGGTGACGCGACTTCGCCGCGCGCCCGCTGCCTTGAATGTTGGCTGTTGAATGTTGAATGTTGAATGTTCCCGTTGTTCCCAATTCAAAAATCAACCGAACTGCCCTATTGACTTGAGCCGCGCCTCTGGTAGTTTCTGCGCTCCTTTGAACGGGATTTTAGATGAAAACGCATTTACCTAAAGTGAATTTGGACGAGCGCAAGTGGCACGTGATTGATGCCGACGGCGCCGTTCTCGGTCGGCTGGCTGTGCAGGTCGCGGATATTCTGCGCGGCAAGAACAAGCCGGTCTATACCGCCCACCTCGACGCCGGCGATTTCGTCGTCGTTATCAACGCCGAAAAGGTCAAGGTCACCGGCAAGAAGGAGACTGCCAAGGAGTTCATGAGCTACTCCGGCTGGAAAGGCGGCGAGAAATACAGGACCGTCGCGCAAGTCCGCGCCAGCAATCCCGAGGAACTCATTCATCACGCCGTCAAAGGCATGATCCCCAAGAACCGCCTCGGTCGCGTCCTGCTCACCAAGCTGAAAGTCTATAAAGGCCCGAAGCACCCGCACGCGGCGCAAACGCCCGACACGCTCAAAGCCGCGGCCTGAACTCTCAACGCTCAACCATCAACTCTCAACTAACCGATGGCAGACTCCAAAGTAACTGAATATCTCGGCACCGGCCGTCGCAAGACTGCGATCGCCCGCGTCCGTCTCGCGACCGGCAACGGCAAGATCACCATCAACGGCCGGACGTTTGAAACTTATTTCCCGCTCGAAACCCAGCGCTCGGTGGCTGCCCAGCCGCTGACGCTCACGGGCACCAACAGCAAACTGGACGCGAAGGTCAACGTCACCGGCGGCGGCCCCGAAGGCCAGGCCGGCGCGGTTCGTCACGGCATCGCCCGCGCGCTGCTCCAGTTCGACGCCAATCTCCGCCCCGCCCTCAAGGCCGAAGGCTTTCTCACGCGCGATCCACGTATGCGTGAACGCAAGAAGTACGGCCAGCCGGGCGCGCGCAAACGCTTCCAGTTCAGCAAACGTTGATCCACTGGAAATCTTTCAAGCCCCGCTGGCGTGTGCCGGCGGGGTTTTTTGTTTATGCACAACGAATGGAAACGAAGTCAGTTCGACGTCTCCACCGATCCAGCCAAACTGGACGTGGCGGCGATTCACGCTTTTCTCGCGTCCTGTTACTGGAGCGAAGGCATCCCGCGCGAAATCGTCGAGCGCGCGCTGCAAAACTCACTTTGCTTCGGCCTGTTCGACGGCGCGGCGCAAGTCGGCCTCGCGCGCGTGGTGACGGATTACGCGACGTTCGCGTATCTCTGCGACGTTTATGTGTTGGAAAGCCATCGCGGTCGGGGCCTCGGCAAATGGCTCATCGAATGTGTCATGGCGCATCCGCAGTTGCAGGGCTTGCGGCGATTCAGCCTCGTCACGCGCGACGCGCACAAACTATATGAGCCGTTCGATTTCACGCCGTTGCGCGCGCCCGAGCGGCACATGGAACGGCACAAACCAGATATTTACAAAACCGCCGCCGGAGGTTGAACCACGGAACACACGAAACGACACGAAAAGAATTTCATCTGTCGTCGCACCTCCGCTTCGTGCAAATTTCGTGTGTTTCGTGTGTTTCGTGGTTAAGGTTTTTCTAAATGACTATGAAGAAAGTTGCCATCGTCGGCGCGTCCGGTTATTCGGGCGAAGAACTCGTGCGGCTCTTGCTGAATCATCCGCAGGCCGAACTCGTCGCCGTCACCTCGCGCCAATACGCCGGGCAGACGCTCGCGCAAATTTTCCCTCGCTTCGCGAATCATCCCAAGGCCAAGTCGCTCCGCTTCACCGAGCCGAATGCCGAACTACTCGCCAAGCAGGCGGACATTGTTTTTCTCGCGCTGCCCCACGGCGTCGCCGCCGAATACGCCGTGCCGCTGCTCAACGGCGGTTGCACGGTCATTGATCTCAGCGCTGATTTCCGCCTGCGCAGCGCGACGGTTTACAAGGATTTCTACGCTCACGATCATCCCGCGCCCGACTTGCTGCCGAAAGCGATCTACGGTCTGCCCGAAGTTTATCGCGAGCAGATTAAGACGTCCCAACTCATCGCCTCGCCCGGCTGCTATCCCACGAGCATTTTGCTGCCGGTAATTCCGCTGCTGAGAGCAAAGCTCATCAAATCCGCCGGGATCATCGCGGATTCGCTCAGCGGCGTCAGCGGCGCGGGCCGCAAGGCGGAACTGGATTACCTTTTCGTCGAGTGCAATGAGAGCGTTCGGCCCTACGGCGTGCCGAAGCACCGGCACTTGTCCGAGATCGAACAGGAACTTTCGCTCGCCGCGGGCACGGATGTAACGATCCAATTCACGCCGCATCTCATCCCGGTGAATCGCGGAATTCTGACGACGCTCTATCTCGCGCCGGAAAAACATTTTTCCACCGCCGACGAAGCGAAGGCGCTGAATGAAAAAATCACCGCCTGCTATCACGCTGCCTACGCCAACGAACCTTTCGTGCGCTTGCTCGATGGCAAGGCGTTTCCCGATACGAAGAACGTCGTCAGCACGAATATCTGTGAGATTGCGTGGCGACTCGATCCGCGCACCGGACGGCTCATCGTGATGAGCGCCGAGGATAATCTCGTGAAAGGCGCGAGTGGTCAGGCCGTGCAAAGCATGAACATCCACTGCGGCTGGCCAGAGACGGCGGGGTTAATCTAGCCTCATGCGTGACCCGGGAAACAACCACATCAAAGCATGGGCCCGTGAATACGAAGAGGAGCCATTCTTTTTTGAACAAGATTCAGCGCATGGCAAAAGGATCGTCGCGTGGAGCGAAGAACCCGACCAAACGAAGGGGGCATTCTACTCTTTGATTGAAGCATTCCCCGATGAAATCGAAGTGCTCTTAAAAATCTCAGCGGAAATCGGCTTGGACGGAAAGCCGCTCTGGTCGCGTTTTTACGGACTCTTGCAGAGAGAGCATGCCATCTCAGTAATCCGTAGCCAGGAAGAATATGCTTTTTCAGACGGAATGAATCAGATTTGCATCAAAGACCCGAACAGCGAAAAGTATTTTGCCTTCGACGAGCACGGAATTTTCTTTGTTTACAGCCCTCACAGCGACGATATGGAGATTTTCAGATCGCTGAAGTTTGGAGAAAGATATGCCGAACCGATTTATTCCATGCCTCACTTTCACCACACGTCGGAGGAATCGGAGAAAATGGAAATGAAATTTGTCACGTCTTTGGGGCTCAAGTCGGACGATTCCGACCTCGACTAATGCTGTTGTGAGCGAGACTGGGAAGATTCATTGGAATCCCGCCGACTACGCCGCGAACTCCGCCGCGCAGCTCGCCTGGGCGCGCGAACTCATCGCCAAGCTCCACCTGCGCGGCGACGAGCGCATCCTCGACGTCGGTTGTGGCGACGGCAAAATCACCGCCGAACTGGCCCACGCGTTGCCGCGCGGCTTCATTACGGGCGTGGATGGTTCGGCCGAGATGCTCAAGTTCGCGCGGGAACATTTTCCGGCAAAGAAATTCTCCAACCTTGAATTCGTCCGGATGGACGCGCGGGAACTCCACTTCGCGCAACCGTTCGACATCATTTTCTCGAACGCTACGCTGCACTGGGTGGACGACCACCCCGCATTTCTGCGCGGCGCGGCGGCGTGCTTGAAACCGGGCGGACGCTTGATCATTTCCTGCGGCGGCAAAGGCAACGCACAGGATGTCTTCGTCGCCGTGCGCGCGACGCTGCGCGTAAAACGATGGCGTGGATTCTTCCGCAACCTCAGCGCGCCATATTTCTTTCACCGTCCGGAAGATTATGAAAAATGGCTGCCGCGATTTGGTTTCAAACCACAACTCGTCCGGCTCGCGAACAAGGACGTTGAATTCGCCGGGCGCGAAGGTCTCGCCGCGTGGTTGCGCACGACGTGGCTTCCTTACACTCAACGCGTGCCCGCCGCTCAGCGCGAAGAGTTCATCGGCGACGTCGTCGAGCGCTTTGTCGCGAAACATCCGCTGGATGCTCACGGCAAATTGACGATCCGCATGGTGCGCTTGGAAATTGACGCGGTGAAACAATGAAACTTCCCTGCTATCAAGTCGCCGCGTTTGCCGCGAATCCGTTTCACGGCAATCCCGCTGGCGTGTGCCCGCTCGAACGCTGGCTGCCGGATGCCACGCTCCAGCGCATCGCCGCCAACAATAATCTCTCTGAAACCGCCTTCACCGTTCCGCGCGGCGACGACTTCGAATTGCGCTGGTTCACGCCGACGGTGGAAATGGATTTGTGCGGTCACGCCACGCTCGGCGCGGCCTTCGTGCTGTTCAGCGAACGCGGTGCGCGCGGAAACGAAATCCGCTTTCACTCGCCGAGCGGTTTGCTCACGGTCTCGCGCGAGGGCGATTTGCTCACGCTGAATTTTCCCTCGCGCCCAGCGACTCCCTGCGCCGCGCCGGACGCGCTGATTCGCGGCCTCGGCGCGCAGCCGAAGGAAGTTCTGAGGTCGCGCGACTTTCTGGCAGTCTTCGCCCGCGAGGAAGAAGTGCGCGTGTTGCAGCCGGACTTCGCCGCACTCGCGACGCTGGATTGCACGGGCGTCATCGCCACTGCTCCCGGCGAAGATTGCGATTTTGTTTCCCGTTTCTTCGCGCCGCAATCCGGCGTGAACGAAGACCCGGTCACCGGCTCGGCGCATTGCACGTTGATTCCGTTCTGGGCGGCGCGGCTTGGCAAAACCAAAATGTTCGCGCGCCAGATTTCCCAACGCGGCGGCGAGTTGCATTGCGAACTCGTCGGCGACCGCGTGCGCATCGGCGGCCAAGCTGTGCTTTACCTGCGCGGGGAAATTGAAATAGAAGATGTGGCGTAGCAGCTTTCGGCAGAAAGCCGCACACAGAAAGCTGGTTGAATTGGCGGCTCTGCCGAGACGCAGCTACGTCGGAAGCTGCATTGAACAAATCGTTGTGTTCTCTTGCGGCCATTGAAATTTGAAAATGAAACTGAAGTTCAAAACGGTTGACGGTTCGGTCTGCGCGCCGCAGGGCTTTCTGGCCAGCGGCGTGTTCTGTGACATCAAACGCCTCGGCACAGGCAAAGGCTCGCAGAAAGGCAAGAAGCGCGACCTCGCGCTCATCGTCTCCGAAGTGCCGGCCACGGTCGCGGGCATGTTCACCACGAATCAAGTCTGCGCCGCGCCGGTGAAGGTTTGCGCCGAGCGTGTGAAGCGCGGCAAGGCGCAGGCCATCGTCGTGAACTCCGGCAA
This sequence comes from Verrucomicrobiota bacterium, assembly GCA_004297495.1. Classification (GTDB taxonomy): domain Bacteria; phylum Verrucomicrobiota; class Verrucomicrobiia; order Limisphaerales; family JADLHS01; genus SCTL01. Next base: position 5,576 of record SCTL01000557.1, on the reverse strand, counting down.
TGCCAATGCCTGCACTGGCAAGCAGGGCATGAAGGACGCACGCGAGATGGCCGCCGTGCTCGCGAAGCAATTGCACATGCCGGAGGAACAAGTCCTCGTCGGCAGCACGGGCCGCATCGGCGTGACGATGCCGATGAAGAATGTAAAATCTGGCATTCTCCACGCGCTGCACATTCTCGGTCACGAAGCCGCGCACGCGGCGGAAGCTGCCGAGGCGATCATGACCAGTGACACAAAGCCGAAACAGATCGCAGTGGAGTTTTCACTTGGCGGAAAAAAAGTCCGCATCGGCGGCATTTGCAAAGGCGCTGGTATGATTCAGCCCGGGATGTCCGCGACCGGCGCGCGGCCAGCCGCGTTGCCACACGCCGGATTGCACGCCACGATGCTTTGTTTCATCACCACGGATGCGGCCATCGAGGCGAAGGCCTTGCAGGCGGCGTTACAGGAAGCGGTGGCGAATAGTTTCAATCGCATCACCGTGGACGGCGACATGAGCACCAACGATACGGTGCTGGTGCTGGCGAATGGGCTGGCGGGAAATCGGAACATTCAACATTCAACATTCAACGCTCAACATCGAACTTTCTGCGGCGCGCTCAATCACGTCTGCCTCGAACTCGCGAAGATGATTGTGCGCGATGGCGAGGGCGTGCATCGCGTCGTGACCGTGCGCGTGAACGGCGCAAAAACGATTCAGGATGCCGATGCCGCCGCACGAGCGGTCGCGAACAGCGCGCTGGTGAAGACTAGCTGGCACGGTGGCGACCCGAATTGGGGACGCATCATTGACGCCATTGGTTACTCGCCCGCCACGGTGGTCGAGGAGAAGGTGGACATCGGCTACAGCGCGTCGGGCAGCAAAAAGATTTTGTGGAGCTTGAAACGCGGCCAACCGACGAAGGCGACGTTCAAGGAGCTTTGCCTCGCCGCTGCGCCGAAGGAATTTGAACTGCACATCAATCTGAACCTCGGCAAAGCCAGCGCGGTGATGTACGCCGCCGATTTGACCGAGCATTACGTTGATTTCAACAAAGGCGATGTGACTGATCCCACAACCTTGGGAGGCTGAGATAAACAAATTCGCCTGAGAGTTAATCGCGCAAGCGCCGCGAAGTAGCAATGCTGGCGCAGACTTGGGCAAAGATTGCTTTGCGTCGCGAGGCCGCTTTGCGCAAAGTCTTCGCCCGGCTCATGCCGGGTTCATGATCGCAGCAATTACAGGATTGATCGCCGGAGGCGTCCACGTGTGGTCCGGGCCGGACCATCTGGCGGCAGTCGCGCCGCTGGCCGTGCGCCAGAAACGGCGCACGTGGCGGCATGGCGCACGCTGGGGACTCGGCCATTCGGCGGGCGTCGTGCTCGTCGGCCTGCTATCGCTGGCGCTGCGGGATTTGCTTCCGCTCGAATGGTTGAGCACCTGGGGCGAGCGGCTCGTGGGAGTGATGCTCGTGGGCATCGGGCTGTGGGCGTTGCGGAAAACTTTCAGCGAACACGTTCACATACACGAACACGAGCACGACGGGGCGCGGCATGTTCACTTGCACGTGCATCACCACGGTCACGCGCACGAGCAACCGGAGGCGCATCGCCGGCACCTGCACGCGGCGTTCGGCATCGGCACGTTGCACGGCCTCGCCGGCAGTTCGCATTTTCTGGGTGTGTTGCCGATTCTGGCATTTCCCACCAAGTTCCAGGCTGCTTCCTATTTATTCGCCTTCGCGTTGGGAACGGTTCTTTCCATGGCAGTTTTCTCGTGGCTGATTGGCGCGATTACCGCCCGCTGGTCTCACGCGGGTGCGAAAGTTTACCGCGGCCTGCTCGGCACTTCGGCGGTCGCAGCTCTGGTGGTTGGCGTTGCCTGGCTCACGCTCAACTGACGTGTAGTGGCGCGCCGCCCGCTTCAAGGGACACCCACCCGAAAGAGTTTGGAAAAATTCTCGCCCTCTCGCCAGCCGCACGGCAAAACATTCCTGTGAACGCTTTAACCACTGTGAAATCGTCACTATCCCGGAGAATCCTGGCGGAGCTTTTAGCAACGCTGCTGGCGACAGCCTCAGTCTTGATTGGCGTGGCCGTTGCCGCCGCGCCCGCCACCGAGTCACGCGTCCGCGCTTTTGCTCCCGGCGAAATCTGGAATGATGTTGCCGGCAAGGCCATCAACGCTCACGGCGGCGGGATGTTGTTTCACGAGGGCGTTTATTATTGGTATGGCGAGTTCAAGGAAGGCCGCACGTGGGCGCCGGCAGCCAATCGTTCGTGGGGCGGCACGCGGGTCGTGGCGATGGGCGTCTCGTGCTACAGCTCGACGAATCTTTCCGACTGGAAATTTGAAGGGCTGGCGCTGCCGGCGGTCACGAAGGATCGCACGCACGATTTGCACAACAGCAAAGTCATCGAGCGACCCAAGGTCATTTACAATCGCGCGACGAAGAAGTTCGTGATGTGGCTGCACATTGACTCGGAGGATTATTCCGCCGCGCGCTCGGGCGTGGCCGTGAGCGACAGTCCAACCGGGCCGTTCAAGTATCTCGGAAGTTTTCGTCCCAACGCGGGAGTCTGGCCGGAAGGCGCGACACCGGCGGACAAGCAAGCCGGCCGGACCAACGCCCTGGCTCGCGATTTCAAGGGCGGCCAGATGGCGCGGGACATGACGCTCTTCGTGGATGACGACGGCAAGGCGTATCAATTCTATTCCTCGGAAGGAAATCCCACGATGCACGTCTCGCAACTCAGTGATGATTACCTGAAGCCCGCCGGAAAATATCGCCGCATCTTCGTGGGCCGCTCGATGGAAGCGCCCGCCGTCTTCAAGCGAAATGGAAAGTATTATCTCATCGCGTCGGGCTGCACGGGTTGGGCGCCGAACGCCGCGCGCTCCGCCGTCGCGGATTCACCGATGGGCCCGTGGACGGAACTCGGCAATCCATGGGAAGGCGCGGAGGCCGAGACCAGTTTCAATTCCCAAAGCACTTACGTTCTGCCGGTGCAAGGTTTGCCTGAAACGTTCATCTTCATGGCCGATCGCTGGAACTCCACCAACCTGCCGGACTCGCGCTACCTCTGGCTGCCGCTGCGTTTCGATGCGGACGGCAGACCGAAGATTCGTTGGGAAGATAAATGGTCACTGCCGCAAACCAAAATCGCGAGCGCGGCGAAGCACACCTTCGCCATCGGCACGAATGATTTCCTGCTCGACGGCCAGCGCTTCCAGATTCGCTGCGGTGAAATCCACGCGCCGCGCGTGCCGCCCGAGTATTGGCGGCATCGTTTACAGATGGCGAAGGCGATGGGACTGAACACGGTCTGCGCGTATCTCTTCTGGAACTTGCACGAGCCGCAGCCCGGCAAATTCAACTGGGCTGACGAGGCCGACGCGGCTCAGTTTTGCCGCATCGCGCAGGAGGAAGGCTTGTGGGTCATCCTGCGCCCCGGCCCGTACGCCTGCGCCGAGTGGGAAATGGGCGGCACGCCGTGGTGGCTGCTGAAGGAGGACGGCGTGAAATTCCGCACACGCGACCCGCGCTACATCGAAGCGGCCAAAAGATATTTCAAGGAAGTCAGCCGTGTGCTCGGCCCGCTGCAAATCACGCGCGGCGGTCCGATCCTCATGGTGCAGGTGGAAAACGAATACGGCTTCTTCGGCAAGGACGCGGACTACATGGGCGAACTCCGGCAGGTCTTCATTGACGCCGGATTCGACGTGCCGCTCTTCGCCTGCAATCCCAAGGATCATCTGAAAGACGGCTGGCGCGCGGATTTGTTTCCCGTCGTGAATTTTGGCTCCGATCCGGCGGGCGCATTCAAGGCATTGCGGCAGATTCTGCCGCAAGGCCCGCTCATGTGCGGCGAATTTTATCCCGGCTGGTTCGACACGTGGGGGCAGCCGCATCACACCGGCAAGACCGACAAATATCTCGCCGACCTCGACTACATGCTCAAAGCCGGCGCATCCTTTAGCATCTACATGGCGCACGGCGGCACGACGTTCGGGTTGTGGGGCGGTTGCGACCGGCCGTTCAAACCGGACACTTCGTCCTACGATTACGATGCGCCGATCAGCGAAGCCGGCTGGACCACCGACAAGTTTTTCAAAACGCGCGAGCTGTTCGCCAAACATCTTTTGCCCGGCGAAACCATTCCCGAACCGCCGGCGAAAAACTCCGCTATCAGTTTCGCGCCCGTTGCCGCAACTCAAGTCGCCGCCGTCTTTGACAACCTTCCGGCGTCCGTCAGCGACCTCGAACCGCGCGCGATGGAGAAATACGATCAAGGTTTCGGCTGCATTCTTTATCGAACGACGATTCAACCTGGCGACGCGGCGTGGCTCGAAGCCGCCGCGATCCACGATTTCGGTTACGTGTTCCTCGATGGCGAGCGCATCGGTGTGTTGGATCGCCGCGCGGGAAGCGCGCGGCTGGCGTTGCCGGCGCGCGCGTTGCCCGCGAAACTCGACGTCCTGGTCGAGCCGATGGGCCGCGTGAATTTCGGCCCGGAGATGCGCGATCCGAAAGGTTTGATTGCGCCCGTCAAACTGGGCGGGGTGCCGTTGCTGCACTGGAAAGTTTTCAGTCTGCCGCTCGACTCACCAATGCTCGCCGCGATGAAATACAATTCCACCAACGCGGCCAGTCCCGCGTTCTGGCGCACGACATTCCATCTCGAAAAGCCCGGCGACACGTTTCTCGACCTCCGCAACTGGGGCAAAGGTGTGGTGTGGGTGAACGGCCATTGCCTCGCCCGCTTCTGGAACATCGGCCCGTCGCAGACGGCTTACCTGCCGGGCTGCTGGCTGCGCGCGGGCATAAACGAAATCGTGATCTGGGATTTGCTCGGGCCGACGAAACCGGAAATCACCGGACTCGAAGCCCCCATCCTCGATCAGCTCCGACCCGAACTCGACTTCGCCAAGTCGCACCGACCACAGGTGACGTTGAAACTCGACGGCCTTGCGCCTACTTACACCGGCACCTTCGCTCCGGGCAACGACACGCAGGAGATCAAGTTCAACGCCGCCGCGAGCGGAAAATTTTTCTGCCTCGAATCACTCAACGCGCAGGACGGCAAGCCGCACGCCGCCATCGCCGAACTGGATTTGCTCGACGCGAGCGGCAAGCCGTTGAGCCACGACGGCTGGACCATCGCCTACGTGGACAGCGAGGAGCGTGAGCGCGAGGACGGCACGGCGGAGAACGCGATTGACGGCCAGACCGCGAATCTCTGGCACACGCAATGGGGCAGCGCCTCGCCGAACCATCCGCATCGGCTCGTGCTCGATCTCGGCAAGACCCTGACGGTTTCCGGCTTCCGCTACGTGCCGCGCCAAAGCGCCGGCGGCGGGCGCATCAAAGATTACCGTGTGTTCGTGGGCGATTTCGTCACACCGGGCCAGTGAAGAACCGGTTCGGTTTTGCGCTGGCTCAATCGAGCACGCGGGATTTTCGGCTTGAACGGAGGCTGGGGACAAAGCATTCTGCCCGTCGCTTTTGACCTTCGGATGCGCGGTTAGCTCAGTGGTAGAGCATTACCTTGACACGGTAGGGGTCGCAGGTTCGAACCCTGCATCGCGCACCATT
>SCTL01000556.1 GCA_004297495.1 Verrucomicrobiota bacterium | reverse complement strand
GATTTTTGCGGCGACGCATTTTACGGGGGGCTTGGGGTGGATGTTGCCGACGTTCGCGATGGGATGCGTGTTTAGCTGGCTCGTGGTGCGGACGGGATCGCTTTATTCCAGTTTCATCTGCCACGCAGCCTTCAATTTTACGTCCGGATTCGTTGTCGCGCCGATGTTTGTCCGGGCGCAAAAACTCTCAGCCGTTTCTGCGGGCGGCGAAATCACATTGACCGGCGTGTTTCCGGCGTGGTGGATTGTGTTGTCACTCGTGTTGGTCGCAACGGCTGTCGTCCTGCTGGTGCGGGAGTTTTCCCGGCTCGCGACGAGGGTTGATGCGGGTGCAAAACACCGGACGACTGCGAACTGAAACCGACTGACGTAAATCGAACCCATGGAACGCGCCACGCCAGACGCCTTGTTCGCCGAAGCCATGAAACAGCACATGGGCATATTCCTGAAAACCGCTTACGCCTTCGCCGAGCCCGCCGACCGCGATGATCTCGTGCAGGAAATGTTGCTCGCAGTCTGGCAGGCGTTGCCGGGGTTCGATGACCACCGATGCAAGCTCTCGACATTTCTTTATCGCGTCGCGAACAACCGCGCGCTGAACTGGAATCGTTCGCGGCGGCGCTACCACCACAAATTACAAGTGCTGCAAAATTGTCCGCAGCTTGTCTTGGAGCGAAGTGAAGCCGATGCGGACGCCACCCGTCTGGAGTGGCTTTACCGATTGATCCGGGAATTGCCGCCGCTGGATCGAACGGTGCTCATGCTGCATTTCGATCATTTAAGCCATCGGGAAATCGGCGAAGTGACCGGATTATCCGAAAACAATATCGGCGTGCGCCTGCACCGGATCAAAAAATGGATCACTGAACAGAAAGGAACGAACAATGAACTTTGAAGTTTTGGAAAATGCCTGGCAGAAACAAACGGTGACCGGCGGCGGTGAACCAGCCGATGCGGTCGCGACGCGCCTGAAGCGCGAGGTCGAAATCGCGCAGCGCCGAATCCGTGGCGGAATCGCGCTGGTGACGTGTGTGTTGCTCACGGGCTGGACGGTGGCAATCGTCGGCCACATCACCGCTATCAAACGGTTCACACCCGTCGGGCTGATCGCGGAAGTGGTGTATTTCATTCTGGTCGTCGCCTTTCTGGTTCGCGCATTTCGTTCAGCGCGAGTCGTGCGGAATGAAATGGCGATGATGGGAGGGACGTTGCCGGAATCGCTCGGCGCGACGCTCCGCACGGTGGAATTGCAGATTCAAAACGCCCGCATCGCAGGCTATGCCATTCCGATTGTCGTGGGTGTCTGCATCTGGCTTTTCGTAGCGAAGTATCTGGCGGGCGAACTTCCGGGCTTCGGTGCGGTCGCGGGAAGTGTGTTCATGGCCTTTTTCGGCGCAGTGATTGGAGTGATCATCTGGCGTCGTTACCGGACACAGCTTGCGCCGCGTCGTGAGGAGTTGGAGGAAATGATGCAGGCGCTTGACCGGAACGAGTCGGTTTGAAAGGCGACGAGCGACGGAGGAAATTTTTGGACCGGTGTTGAGCGTGATGATCCCGCCATTGCGGGACACGCCTGAGGCGGATTGCAGGGGCTGGCGGCGTATTGTCACGTTGAGTGAAATCGTGCTCGTCGGGCCGAATGCCGCTTTCAAAACGGGCAGATGTGTGAGATAGGTCTTCCATTCAGACCAGCCTATGAAAACCCGCGTTCCG
>SCTL01000555.1 GCA_004297495.1 Verrucomicrobiota bacterium | reverse complement strand
CCGCCACTTGAGCGAGGTCGAGCCGATATTGGCGACTAATATTTTCACGCGAGCCTAAATGCAACTAACTGCGCATCGTGTTGTACGTTGAAACGATTTCGCCTCCGCGAACGATTGCGTATCCGGCGCAACCAGCGAGACTGTCCCAAGTTTCTTTTGGGCTCTTGTAATACCAAAGCTCATCATCCGGTTGTATGGCTTGGATGAAATCGGCCCAACGCTTCCTAGCTTCGAGCGTCGGTCCGCTAGCGAGAAGTTCCTGGAGGACATTTGCGTCAAGGCCAAACTCCCGAAGCTCGTCAGCCGCGAGGCTGAGCTCGTCAGTTGTTTCGACTTTTTTCCTGAGCCATTCACGCTTCATTCGTCCAGCAGCGACACATACTTACTGCAGCCACTTGCCCAAAATTCCCAGATCGTCGTGCGGACGCGGGATCACCTGGACGGCGACGACCGAACCGACTTGCGCGGCGGCGGCGGCCCCGGCATCGGTCGCGGCTTTGACGGCGGCGACGTCGCCCCGGAAAAATCCGGTGACGTAACCGCTGCCGATTTTTTCCCAGCCGGTCATCGTGACGTTCGCGGCTTTGAGCGCGGCATCGCACGCTTCCATCAGCGCGCAAAGACCTTTGCATTCAATCATTCCAACTGCTTGCTGTGCCATAATAGTTTTAGTTCTTGGTTGAGAGTTGTTACTTCGCAGCGACGGCGTTTCCGAGGAAGGCTTTCAACAAGTCTTCGTGCGGACGCGCAATGATGTGCGAGCTGACGAGTTCGCCGACTTTGGCTGCGGCTTTGGAGCCGGCGTCCACGGCGGCCTTCACGCTGCCGACATCGCCCTGCGCGAGCACGGTGATGAGACCGCCGCCGATGGGGATGGTTTTGACCAACTTGACGTTGGCCGCTTTGACCATGGCATCACTGGCTTCCACGCTGCCGATGTAGCCTTTGGTTTCGATCATTCCTATTGCTTCACTCATTTGTTTTCTCCTGTTTGGGTGTTAATTGTTTCGGTCGCGAAAATTATTTGATCAATTCAACGGACGTGTCGGGCTGGAGGTTGCACGCATTGCCTTCGTCGGTATCAATGTGGACCTCCAGTTTGAAACTTTTGTCTACGCGGGCCAACATCTTGTCGAGGATGATGCCGCAATCGCCGCCAACCTTCAACTTCATCATGTCACCGTGCTTCACGCCGTAGAAGTCGGCATCGGTCGGACTCAGGTGCGCGTGACGCAACGCGCGAATCACGCCATCGGGCATTTCAAAAAAACCGTTCGGGCCCATGAGCATCGCGCCGGGCGTGCCTTTGATGTCGCCGGACGCGCGCAACGGAATATCGAAACCGAGCGCGATGGCGTCGGTATAAGCGAGTTCAACCTGATTGAGACTCCGGCATGGGCCGAGGATGCGGAGATTTGAGATGACGCGACTGCGCGGGCCGATAAGCGTCACGGTTTCCTTCGCCGCGAACTGCCCTTCCTGATACAGCCACTTGTGAACGGTAAGTTGATGCCCCTTACCAAAGAGCGCTTCGACCGCTTCCGGCGTGAGATGGCAGTGACGTGCGCTGATGTTCACGACCAGCGGATTTGGCGCGGACGCTGCGCGCGGCAGCGGTTTGCCGAGACGCGAATAAACCGCCTGCCGAACCATGTGTTCGACGACGGCTCGGTGCGGAGCGGATGCAGCAATTGCCATAACGAGCGTGATTCTGACCGATTCATGCCGCGAGTCAACATTTATCTTGCAAAATATTTCAATATCTATCAAAGTCCTGCGCGAATGACGGCAGAAGAGCGCAAACACCGCATCGAAAGCTATCTCCAAGAGGTGGAGTTTGCGTCGCTGGAGGAATTGTCGAAACACGTCGAAGCATCCATCTCGACCGTGCGTCGCGATCTCACGGTGCTCGAAGCTGCCGGCAATTTGAAGCGCACGCACGGCGGCGCACGCATCGTCACACCGAAATCGGATGAGTTTGCGTTCAGCGCCCGCGACACGCATCAGTTGGATGAGAAGGAAGCCATCGGTCGCGCTTGTGCCGAACTCATTCTTCCCAATCAAAGCGTGATCATTGATGCGGGCACGACGGCCTTTCACGTCGCGAAATTCCTCGAAGACAAATCTCCGCAGATTGTCACCAATTCCCTGCCCGTCGCGAATCTCTACTCTTCTGCCGGCAAAGTGGAACTGGTTCTGAGCGGCGGCGTGATTTATCCGCGACTCGGAGTGCTCGTCGGTCCACTCGCGGTGGAAGCATTTTCAAAAATCCATGCCGACGTGGCCGTGATGAGCGCAGGCGGCATCACGCTCGAAGGTTTGACGAATTCCCACAGTCTGCTCATTGACCTCCAACTCGCGATGATGCGCGCGGCGCACAAAGTAATCTTCTGCCTGGACCACACCAAGTTTGGCCGGCGCTCGGTCTCGGCGCTGTGCGATCTTTCAAAGGTTCACGCGATTGTCACTGACAGCAAAGCGCCCACGGAACTGGTCGGGCAATTGCGCGCGCAAGGGATTGAAGTAATTGTCGCGCCCGCAGGCGACGGCGTTTAAGTCGGCAGGATTCGCTTCAGTTCATCTGCCACGCGCTGGACACTCAGATTGTGGATTCCGGCGATCTCCTTCACCACGATCACTCGCTCGCCCGGTGGTCGCCAAATCTCTTCAATGGTGTGCGGCCAGAGCACTAGACACGGCAGGCCCAGCGCCGACGCGAGATGTGAGATTCCGGAATCGTGCCCCACGAACGCGGCGCAAGATTTCAATCGCACGGCTACTTCACGTAATGGAATACGCTGAATGATTTCGCACCGGCCCGCCGGCAGCTTCGCCGCCAGCCGCGCCAACCGCTCGCCTTCCGCCTCGCCGCCGACGAGGAGCAGATTCAGCTTTGTCTCGTTCGCCAGCTTCAATGACAGTTCGCTCCACTTCGCTTCCGGCCAGTTCTTGCGCTCGCTGCCGCTGCCGGGATGAAACGCGACGGTAGGGACGCGTTCCACCGCGTCCCCGCTCGCTTCTTCAGAGTTTTCCAAAGTTTGGGACGCGGTGGAACGCGTCCCTAGCAGATTGATTCGCGGCACGGCATCAGCATCGAAAATGGCGAGACGCTCCAGCGGTTTCAGAAAAACTTTCGCGGCGGGAATGCGCTCGGACTCGTCGGGCCGATGTGGGCCGACGATGAATTGCGCGGCAGAGCATCGCTTCACGTTCGCCTGGAAAATTTCGTCGGGATCGTAGAGATATGAGACGATGATGTTGAACCCGGAAAAATAATCGCGCAGGTCCTCGGCGAGTTCACCGTTGCGCGCGAAGAATCCGGCCAATGCCCGAGCCTCAATGGCTTGCACACGATCCACGAGCCCGCCAATCAACGCGAGCTGCGCGATGTGCGGATAGCCGAGGACTTCGAGGTGCGCTTCGGAAAATTGATTTCGCAGCGCGGCGAGGGCGGGGAGCGTGAGAATGAAATCTCCAATCGCGCCGCCGCGGATGACGAGGATTTTGCCTTTGCTCACAGGCTTTCGGAGTCAGTCACTCAGTCGGCGGGCGGGATCATTCCGTTACTTCGAGTTCAGCCAGCACCGTCATCAGTCGTAACCCTTCGTAAACGTCCACCTCGCCTTTGAAGTTCCCAACTCGCTTTGCGCGCATGTGAAAAGTGAACACGTTGGTCGCTCCAGCCGGCACCAGCTTCTCAAACGAGTAACTTCCACCTCCATCTTTGCCGGTGAGCGAACTTCCACGCGCCAGCGGTTCGCAGCTTCTGATCGTCACGCCTTGCAGATAGTCCTCCGACCAGTCAATCGAAGCCACCTTCAGACTCTTGCCCTCCCGCTCGTTCACCACCAGGAGGCGCACCTCGAATTCGTCATCCACCTTCACTTTTGCGGGCGACTCGATCTGCACTCTCATGCCTTGCGGGTCTTGCGCCAGTTTATAGACTGCCACTCCACCGCCGAAGAGGACGATCAACATCACCACCACCGCGATGCCACATCCGAGTAATATCGCTTTGCCAGTCTTCATCTCTGAAACCTGGTTTACATCGCGCGGAACACGGTGACGCCCAGCACCACGATGAACAACGCGAACGCCAGCCGCAACGCGCTGCCGATCTGCACGCGCTTCGCATCGGCAGTGGCCCAGTTCAGGAAATCGCGCAATCGCCACGGCGAAACCGTGAGCCAGATTCCGGCGACCGCGAGCACGTAGGCCCACGTTTGAATCAGCAAGACCCATGATGATTCACCTTGCAGCGCGTGAAACAAAGTGGTCGGCAAATGCGGCCGGCCCGTATCAACCATCGTCTTCGCGAGCAGGAGCAGCACGACCGCCAGTCCGCGCACCGCGAGAAAATCCTGGACGAAAAAGCACGCACCAATGCCGATGGCCGCGAAGACCGCCATCATGTACGGCTTGAGCGACGCAAAATCCGCGATCGGCTCCTGTTTCACCAGCCACACGAACCACGC
>SCTL01000554.1 GCA_004297495.1 Verrucomicrobiota bacterium | reverse complement strand
CTGCCAACGGCGACGCGGCGAACGCCAGTCAGTTGAAGTTCATCACCACGAGCCGCGTGCCAAGCCCGTTCATCCTGCATACGCCGGCGCGCTGGCAGGAAGTGCGAGATAAAATTTCCAAGTATCCGTGGGCGAAGGAGCGCGCCGATGAAATCGTCCGCCGGGCGGGCGACTGGAAAGTTCCGGACATCGCCGATCCGGCCAAAGCGCCTGATGACACCTACGGCCCGTTTGTTTTCCTGACGCCGACGGAAGTTGATTTGATGAACTGCGGCTACGCCTATCAGATCACGGGCGATAAAAAGTTTGCGGAGAAGATCGCGCTCTGCCTGCGGCGGCTTTCAGACCCGGCGCGTGGTTATCCCGCCACGCTGCGAGCGTGCAACCAATCGCTCGTGCAGGAGGGACATTTCTTTCAGCACGTCGCGATGAGCTACGACATGGCGCTGGAGTCGGGAGTTTTTTCCGCCACGGACCAGGCGCAGATTGAAAAAACGATCCGCGCATTTTTTGAAACGCTGGAACGCGCGAACGACTACGGGCCGATCAACAACTGGAACGTTTCCGAGGTGACCGGCGGACTTTATTGCGCGCTGGCGCTGGGCGATCTGGCCGAGGCGGAGCGTTGGTTTTCCGGGCCGGCGGGCATTTGCGACCAGCTCGCGAAGGGCGTGATGGACGACGGCTGGTGGAACGAGTGTTCCGTGGCTTACAACACCTGGGTCACGAGCGAGTTCACGCAGACGGCTCTGGCGTTGGAGCCGTTCGGCATCAATTTCCGCGATCTGAAAGTGCCCGCGAGCTACTCGGCGCGCATGGGGTTGGCGTCGGAATTGAGCGGCGGCACGGCGGTCGGCGGCACGCCGGAGGAACGGCGCAAGCCTTTCGGCATGGAGCCAAGAGCCTTTGGACCGAACACGAAACCGTATCGCGACCTCCGCATGATGTGGGACAGCCTGCTGCCGTTTTTGGATTATCGCAGCGTGATGATTGGCGTGAATGATTCGACCGAGAGCATGGTCGGCGGCGCGCGCACGGAAATCGGCGGCGCGTCGCCGTTTGAACTCGCCTACTACGTTTATCGCGATCCGGCTTACGCGGCGGTCATCAAGAACGGACACAGCAAACGCGATTTGATTTACGGCGTGCCGGAATTGCCGGCCCAGACACCGGAACGATTCCGTGACAGCGCGTTCGCGGACAACGTCGGCCTCGCGATGCTGCGCTCGCAGACGACGAATCGTCCAGTGCGCGAACAGATTCAGGCCGCGCTCCACTACGGGACGCACGGCTGGGCGCACGGACATTTTGATCGCACGGATCTGTTGAGCATCATGCGCTACGGTCGCAGCTTCTGGAATCCGGAGTCGGTGTTCTGGGTCTATGAGCCGTTCATGTATAAATTTTTCTGCCAGTGCTCGGTGAACCACAATATGGTCGTTGTGGATCGCAAGATGCAGGAGGCGACGCCCGGCGAGCGTTTGCTTTTTCACAGCGGCAGCGCGATGCAGGCGACGGTTGTCGAGACGGACGCGCGTTGGAGCAATCCTGCTTACGGCGGCATGGTCTATGACTACGTGCCGGTGAAAACCTTCGGCGAGAAATGCTGGCGCGAAGGTCGCAGCGTGCCGATTCCGACGAACGCACCGGGCTACGGCAAGCTCACGGACTTCACGGAAACCATCAAGCAGCGGCGCGCGTTGATTGTGACGGATGATTACATCGTCATCGCCGACTGGGTGAAAGGCACGAACGCGCACTTGTTCGAGAGCTTGTATTACATGAAGGATTTTCGCGGCCTCGAAGCATCGGAGAAAAAATTGCTGGGCCACGACGCGCAGTGGGACGCGAATCCCGTTGGCAGCGCGCAATTCGTAACTGACTGCAACTGGTATGAAGTCGCCGCGCCGGCGGTGAGCCGCTTTCAGATGCGCTTTGGCCCGGGCGCGGACAACGAAGGCTCGCGCACGGTGGGCAACGAAGACGGCGTGCTCAAGACGGACGTGCATTCGCTCTGGCCGCCGAAACAGGAAATCATGATCGCCACCGCGCCGGAGTTTCTTCCGGTGGAGAAACGGTTGTTCTACTCCGTCCGCGGCGACGGGAAAGATTTGGCCGAAGGAAAATTCGGCGCGTGGATTCTTGGCTCGGCGGACATTGACGTGCCGCTTGATGGCATGAAGCAGCTTGAGTTGGAGACGCGCACGGAGTTGTCGAAGAAGCCGACGCTGTTCTGGGCGAACGCGCGGGTCATAACGAAAGACGGGAAGGAAATTCCGTTGAGTGAACTGCCGGTAAAGTTTGAAAACATCGAGCAGCCGAAAGAGCAGGGGAAAGATTACTTTGGCGGACCGATTAAAATTGTCGGCAATGAATACCAATCTGCCACGCCTGCACAGCCGGTGGCGAATGATGTGCAAGGAATTGTCCGCGTGGATTTGTCCGGCGTGAACGCGACGCGATTTAAAGCCATGCTCGGCGGTGATTTTCCGCTCGGCGACGAAACGCAACGCCGGAAAGTTTATTCCATTCGCGCACCTGACGCAAAGGAAGCGCGCTTCCTTACCATTATCGAACCCTACGAAGACCGACCGATGGTCAAATCTGCCGTGGCCACGAGCGCGGATTCATTGCGCGTGGAACTGGCCGATGGCCGCGTGCAGGAGATTTCGCTGAAGAACTTTGACGGCTCGGGCAAGGACATCGTCGCGACGCTGAAGGAATTGCGCGAGGGCAGGGTCGTCCGCACGGAAACTGCGGCGAAGGATTGAAATCGTGATTATCCACAATCCCATTCTGCCCGGCTTCTTTCCCGACCCCAGCATCTGCCGGGTGGGTGATGATTACTACATCGCGAACTCGTCGTTCGAGTGGTTTCCGGGCGTGCCGATCCATCACTCGCGCGATCTGGCGAACTGGCAGCTCATCGGTCACGCGCTCACGCGGCGGTCGCAACTCGACTTGCGCGGCATCGCGGATTCCGGCGGAGTCTGGGCGCCGTCGCTGAGTTTCGCCGACGGACAATTCTGGCTCATCTACACGAACATCCGCACCTGCGGCATGGGCCGGCCGTTCAAGGACATCGGCATTTATCTCACGACGGCGAACAACATTCGCGGGCCGTGGAGCGATCCGGTGCTGCTGAACTCAATCGGTTTCGATCCATCGCTGTTTCACGACGACGACGAACGCAAGTGGCTCGTGAACATGGAATGGGACTTCCGCAAAGGCCGCCATCGCTTCGCCGGCATCGTGATTCAGGAATACGATGCCCAGACGCAAAAACTCGTCGGCGCGCAGACGAAGATTCTGGAGAAGCCCGGCGTGCTCATCGAAGGCCCGAACCTCTACAAGCGCGACGGCTGGTATTATCTGATGCTGGCTGAGGGCGGCACGGGTTGGAATCACGGGATCGCGATGGCGCGCGCGCGGAATATTCTCGGGCCCTACGAACTTGATCCGCAATCGAGCGTGCTGACTTCGCGCGACGATGCGACGCTCGTTTTGCAGAAGGCCGGCCATGGCGAACTGGTGAAAACTCCGACGGGTGAATGGCTGCTGGCGCATCTGGCGAGTCGTCCGCTCAAGACTGGCGCGGGAAAGAATCCGGCCTCGCCGGATAAGACTGCGTCCGCGCAAATGCACGCCGGAGATCGCTGCGTGCTGGGACGCGAAACGTGTTTGCAGCGCGTGGAATGGCGGGATGGTTGGCTGCGACTGGTGAGTGAAGGGGCGAAGCCGCTTGAGGTTGTCGCAGCGGACGTGAGTCCGCTCAAATTGAAGGACGAAGAAATTGGAGCCGACTCACGTCGGCTGCTGCAAGGAGGCGGAAGCCGCGATGAGTTCAATGTCTCCACGCTTGATGCCCGCTGGAGTTCTCTCCGCGTGCCGATGGAGGAATCATGGCTCTCGCTCGCGGAACGGCCCGGTTGGCTGCGGTTGCGCGGGCGCGATTCAACCTTTTCATCGTTCAACCAAAGCCTTATTGCGCGGCGCGTTCAGCATTTCAAGTTTGTGGCGGAGACTTGTCTGGAGTTTGCGCCAACTCACTTCACGCAGATGGCCGGGCTGATTTGCTATTACGACACGCGCCAGCATTATTACCTGCGCGTGACGCACGATGAGAAGCTTGGCAAAGTCTTAGGTGTCGTGTTGACGGACGACGGCACCTACGACGAACTCACCGACAGCCAGGTCGCGATCAACGACTGGAAACAGGTTTTCCTCCGCGCGC
>SCTL01000553.1 GCA_004297495.1 Verrucomicrobiota bacterium | reverse complement strand
TAAGAATCGTTATGCCGGGCGGCTCGCGACATCTTCAGAGAGGTTCCCCACCTCCGCTCCCTACCGTGAGCCGCCCGGATTCCTCCGAGCTTTGACCGCCAAAAAATTTGCGGGCAACTCCAGAGCGATTCTTACCCAACAGTCGGAGTTGCCCGCGGGTCATGCATCAACGGGATGCGCGACAACTCCAGCTTCCTGACTGGAGAAGTTTTCCGCAAATCGCGATTGAACGGATTTTCCCGTCGCGCGAACAACGGACGCAGCCAACTCGAAACTTGGAACTCGCCGAACGTAACTCTACGCTTCAACCATGTCGCGCGATTACGTTTTGCAACCCTTTCGCTCTGAGGTTCACCTTCAGATTGATTACGCGCGCGAACTCAACCCGCAACAACTTGAAGCCGTCACCGCGCCGCCCGGTCCGGCGCTCGTCATCGCTGGCGCAGGTTCAGGCAAAACGCGAGCTTTGACTTATCGTGCTGCCTTCTTATTGGAACAAGGAATTCCTGCTGAACGCATCCTGATGTTGACCTTCACGAATAAGGCCGCTGGAGAGATGATGCGGCGCACCGGCGAATTATTGCATCAAGACCCGCCACCGATAATGGGAGGAACATTTCACTCGGTTGGGGCACGACTACTCCGCCTGCACGCCAAGCTCCTCGGCTATGAGCGTGATTTCACCATCATGGATCGCGAAGACGCCAAGCATCTCATCAGCACTTGCGTCGGCGAATCGGCGATTGATGTGAAAGCCACGCGCTTTCCGAAAGCCGAAGTGCTCGGCGACATTTTCTCGCTCGCCCTCAACAAGCTGATGACCGTGCGCGAAGTGTTGGAAAAGGAATACGGCTACTTCACCGAACTAGCCGAAAAGATTGAGGGCGTCCGCCAGCTTTACGTGCAACGCAAACGCACCACGAACGCGATGGACTTTGACGACCTGCTCGTGCTCTGGCTCAAGCTGCTGAAAGACCACGCGGACGTGCGCGAACATTACCAACGACGTTTTCAGTTCATCCTCGTGGACGAGTATCAGGACACCAACAAACTCCAGAGCGATCTGATTGACCTGCTCGCCGCTCGACACCAGAACGTGATGGTCGTGGGCGATGACGCGCAAAGCATCTACGCCTGGCGCGGCGCGAATTTTCAGAACATCCTCAAGTTCCCCGACCGTTATCCCGGAGCAAAAGTTTACAAGATCGAAACCAACTATCGCAGCACGCCGGAAATTTTGAATGTCGCTAACGCCGCCATCGCGGCGAACGTCCATCAATTCGCCAAGCAACTCACGCCCGCGCGGAAATCCGGCGCCAAGCCGGCACTCGTCACCTGCGGCGACACTGCCGAGCAAGCCGCCTTCATCGCCCAACGCGTGCTCGAACTCCGCGAAGAGGGCTTCGACCTAAACAAGATGGCCGTGCTCTACCGCTCGCATTTCCACGCGCTGGAACTGCAACTCGAACTCACGCGCCGCAACATCCCGTTCAGCATCACCAGCGGCATCCGCTTCTTCGAGCAGGCGCACATCAAGGACGCGACGGCCTATCTCAAGCTCGTCCACAACCCGCGCGACGAACTCAGCTTCAAGCGCATCGTGCAACTGCTCCCCGGCGTCGGCGGCAAAGGCGCGGACAAACTCTGGCGGAGCTTCGCGGTCGAACTCGCAAAGCAACCCCTCACCCGTCCTGCGGACACCCTCTCACCATCGGATGGGGAGAGGGACGGGGTGAGGGGACATTCAGCCCCACTGGCAATTACTCTTCAATCCTGCGCGAAAGTTGTCCCGAAGAAAGCCGCCGTCGCCTGGGCGCAATTCGTTGCCACCATCTCGCAGCTTGAAGCGCCCGGCGTTCGCAAAAGCGCGGGCAAGATGCTGGAGCTCGTCCTCGAAGCTGGTTACGAAGATTATCTGAAGGAAAACTACGCGAACTATCGCTCGCGCCTCGAAGATCTCGAACAGCTCGCTGTTTTCTCGCAGCAATTCCAGACGGTCGAAGAATTTCTCACGCAACTCGCGCTACTCACCAACGTCGAAGCCGAGGACGACAAACCCGCCGACCGCGACGACGAAAAAATCCGGCTCTCCACGATTCACCAGGCCAAGGGCCTGGAGTTCGACATCGTGTTCGTGATCATGCTCTGCGACGGAATGTTTCCCTCCGAACGCTCGCTCGACAGCGAAGACGGCGAGGAAGAAGAGCGTCGCTTGTTCTACGTCGCCGTCACGCGCGCGAAGAACGAGCTTTACCTCAGCTACCCGCTCATCCGCGCCGGCTTCGGCAACAGCGGCGCGACGCTCCAACAACCCTCGCGCTTTCTGAACGAGATTCCGAAGGAACTTCTCGACGAATGGAATCTGCGTCACTACGCGTAGCGGCGCCTCGGCAGAGCCGCTATATTTACTTTTGAAATACGGCACTCTACCGAGACGCCGCTACGATGAAATCTTCTCCCATTGGCGCACCCCGCCGCGAACAATCCGGAACAGTGGATGCGCTGACGGCTTCACCTTCAAGCTCGCGCGATACCTTGGGGGATCGCGTCGCTTCAACTTCCGTCTCAGATGCGCCCACTCGTAAAGCAACTGCCCGCGCGTTTCGGAAATCTTCCGGCGGAATTTTCCCGCGCCGATTTTGCTCGCGTTAAACTCGTATCCGCGACGCGTGGCTTCTTCATGCACGCTGCGCAAGTAAGTCGAGATGGCTGCCGACGGATTTGTGGTTTCGCGAAAGCGCGTGAGTTGCGGGTGATGCTGGTAGCCTCGCGTCGCGCCGCGCAAAACTTTCTGCGCCAGCAACGCCTCGCGCCAGAGCGCGACGAGTCCTTTTGCGTCAAGATGCTTTGGGTGAATTGTCCAGAGCCTCATCCAACCGGTCACTTCACCAACTTCTCAAACCTCCCAAACGCTGCGTCCCATTCCGCCTTCGCCTGCGGCTGGACGGTTTTCACCTCGAAGGAATTCCGCACCACTGCGCGCGCAGCGGCGAGCGAGGGCAGATGACCGAGTGCGATGGCCTGCACCAGCACGTTGCCCAGCGCCGTACATTCCGTCGGCCCGACAACCACGGGAATTTGCAGCGAGTTCGCCGCGAACTGATTCAGCAGCGCGTTCTTGCTCCCGCCGCCGACGATGTGGAGTTGCTTGATCTTTTTTCCCGTGAGTTTTTCGAGCTGGCGCATCGTGATGCGATAAAACAGCGCTAGGCTTTCCAGCGCGCATCGCGCGAACGCGCCCGGATTGTCCGGCACGATCTGGCCCGTCTCGCGGCAGAACGCAGCGATCTTCGCCGGCATGTCGCCCGGCGCGAGGAAGCGCGGGTCGGCGGGATTGATGAGCGACGCGAAGGGGTTGGCGGCGGCGGCCATCTCGGTGAGCTTGGCGTAATCGAACTCGCGGCCGTGCTGCGCCCAATCGCGCCGGCACTCCTGCACGATCCACAGGCCCACGATGTTCTTGAGCAGCCGCACCGTGCCGCCGTAGCCAATCTCGTTGGTGAAATTCGAGTCGCGTCCCTGCGCGGTGATGACCGGCTTCGGCCATTCCACGCCCATGAGCGACCACGTGCCGGAACTCAAGTAAGCCCAATTCCTCCCGCTGGCCGGCACCGCAGCCACTGCGGCGCCCGTATCATGCGAACAGGATGCGATGACTACAATTTCGGGCAAACCAACTTCCGCTCCGAGTTCGCTGCGCAATTTGCCCAACTTCGTTCCCGATTTCACCACCGGCGCAAACATCTCGCCGCGCAAGCCGAGTGCGCCGAGCAATTTCTTCGACCACTTCTTCGTGCGCGGATTGTAAAGCTGCGTCGTGCTGGCGAGTGAGACTTCATTCTTCGCCACGCCGCAGCAGAAATGATTGAACGCGTCGCCAATGAGTAGAAGTTGTTTCGCCTTCGCCAGGCGCGCGCGCGGTTCGGCGGCGAGTTGGTAAATCGTGTTCAGCGCCATGAACTGAATGCCCGTCTCGCGATAGATCGTCGGCCAATCCACACGTTTCTTCGCGTTCGCCACACCGCGAGTCGTGCGCGCATCGCGGTAGTGCCAGACCGGCGACATGCTTTTGCCTTTGGCGTCATAGAGCACGTAATCCACGCCCCAGGAATCCGTGCTGATGCTGGCAATGGAAAGTTTGCGCGCCGTGGCTTTCTTCAAGCCGGTTTTCAACTCGGCGAACAATCCTTCGATGTTCCAGTGCAACGCGCCATCCTTCTTCACCGGACCGTTGGGAAAGCGGTGCAATTCTTCCAGCGAAATTTTTTTACCGTCCAGCGTCGCGAGCATGACGCGCCCGCTTTCCGCACCCAGGTCGCAAGCCAGATAATGTGTAGCCATAGATTAGTCTGACGCGCATCGTAGGTTTCCGCACGCGTTTGCGTCAACGCCAATGCTGATTCATCGTCCGAGTGTTGAAAGCTTGGCGGCGACCGCCGTCCGCGCCAGACGAAGACCCTCCGAATTGCGAATCCGAAAAATCAAAAAGCAATCAGTCCGGCTGAGGCATCGGATTCCGCGCGAAGGCGAATTCCTTTACCGGCACGCCACCGATCATGTGTTCCTGAATGATCCGCTCCAGCACCGCTGGTGAACACGAGTGATACCACACGCCTTCCGGATACACCACGGCCACCGGGCCATGCACGCAAACGCGGAGGCAATTCACTTTGCTGCGATAAACCAATGGCTCAGTACCTGCCAGTCCCAATTCTTTGAGCCGGCGTTTGAGAAATTCCCACGATTCAAGCCCCGCTTCCTTGGCGCAACAGTGCGGCTCGGTCTGGTCCGCGCACAGGAAAATGTGGCGACGAAACTTTTCCAGTCCGAGCGTGGCGACGGCGCGGGTCAATTCGGCTGGCAACGGCGGATTCATCGGGGCGCGGAGAGTTCGTAGTTGAGAATGGAGAGACAGTAAATCGCCGCCGTCTCGACACGGAGCACCAGATTGCCGAGCGTGATGGGTTTCGCGCCGTTGGTTTTGATGAGTTCAACTTCCTCTGGAGTGAAATCGCCTTCCGGGCCGATCCAGATGCACACCGACTGCGGTGGGGATTTATGCGAGTTGAGAAATTCCTGAAACCATTCGCGCGGATGCCGGCGGTCACCCGTGAGCGCGGCGACGAGTGGCAAATCAAACTTCTCGCCGCGCGCCAG
>SCTL01000552.1 GCA_004297495.1 Verrucomicrobiota bacterium | reverse complement strand
ATTGGCCGAGATTTTCGTCGGGCACGAAGAGGATGTCTTTGTCCTTCGGCGCGGCCTCGACGATTTTCACCGCGTTGCCGCTGGTGACGATGACGTCGCAAAGCGCTTTCACCGCCGCGCTGCAATTGATGTAGGCGATGGTCCAGAAGTTCGGATTCGTCGCCTGCAACGCCGCGAGCTTGTCGGCGGGGCAACTTTCTTCGAGCGAGCAACCCGCGTCCTTGTCCGGCAGCACCACGATTTTGTTTGGGTTCAAAATCTTCGCCGTCTCGGCCATGAAATGCACGCCGCAGAACACGATGACATCCGCGCTGGTCTTCGCCGCCTGCTGTGCGAGCCCGAGCGAATCGCCCACGTAATCCGCCACGTCCTGAATCTCCGGCACTTGATAATTGTGCGCGAGGATGACGGCGTTCAACTGCTTCTTGAGCGCGAAGATTTCCTTCGCGAGCGGCTCGAAGCGCTCCTTCGTCATCGGCGCGCGGAGTTTCAGTTCGTTCACGCCGGGCGAGAGTTTTTCCAGAACTTCAGTCATTAGGGAAAGCTAGCGTTGGCAGAGAAGGGCGTCAACGCGGGTCAACGCGGTGTCCCGACTCCACGCGGTGCGGCGGCTGTGTGTCAGAACCACCCGCGTGGCGCGCGCCCGGGTTGCACGTTTGCGCGATTGCCATCTTGCGCTGCCTGCGCCAAGCTAATCGCTCATGAGTGAGCTTGAACACCTGGATGAATTGATGAGTTGCCGCCTCGATGTCGGGCGCAAGGCGGTCATGCCCTGTTCCGTGGTTATCTTCGGCGCCAGCGGCGATCTGACCGCGCGCAAACTGATTCCCGCGCTTTACCATTTGTTTTTGGACAAACAGATGCCGGCTTCGTTCCGCATCATCGGTTTTGCGCGGCGCGAGAAGACGGATGAATCCTGGCGCGCGGAATTACGCGAGGCGCTGGGCCAGTTTTCCCGCACCAAACCGGTGGATGACGACGCGTGGGGAAAATTCGCGGCGAACATTCATTATTGCCGCGGCGACATGACCGAAACGGCGGCGTACGAAAAACTGCGCGGGCAGTTGGACGGGTTCGGCGATCCGGCGCTGCGAAACAATCTGCTGTTCTATCTCGCCACGCAACCCAGCCAGTTCGGTGAGGTGGCCGAACAATTACATCAGGCCGGATTGCTGGAGAAAGAGCCAAAGCAAGGCTGGCAACGGATCGTCGTCGAAAAACCTTTCGGCCACGACGCCGCCTCGGCACTGGCGTTGAACAATGAACTCACGCGGTTCGCGCACGAGCAGCAGGTGTTTCGCATTGACCATTATCTGGGCAAGGAAACGGTGCAGAACATTTTGATGTTCCGCTTTTCGAATTCAATTTTTGAACGGCTCTGGAATCGCGAATCGGTGGATCACATCCAGATTACCGTGAGCGAAAAAAACAGCGTCGGCGGGCGCGGCGGTTATTACGAGGAGGCGGGCGCGTTGCGCGACATGGTGCAGAACCATTTGCTGCAAGTGCTCTCGCTCGTGGCGATGGAACCGCCGGTCTCACTCGAAGCTGAAGCCATCCGCGACGAGAAAGTGAAATTGCTCAAGTCCATCCGCACGCTCGATGCGGCTGAAGTGGCGAAGAACGTGGTGCGCGGCCAGTATTTCGCCGGCGTGATGGACGGCAAACCACAGGGCGGCTATCGGCAGGAACCAAAAGTGCAGCCGGATTCCAACGTGGAAACCTACGCGGCGTTGAAGCTGTTCATAGACAACTGGCGCTGGTCGGGCGTGCCGTTTTATTTGCGCACGGGAAAATGCCTGCCGCTCAGCGCGAGCGAAGTGCGCGTGCAGTTCCGGCCCACGCCGCATGTGCTGTTCGCCGCGGCCTGCGGCCCGAAGCTCGATCCCAACGCGCTCACGCTGCGCTTGCAGCCGAACGAAGGGATTTATCTTCGCTTCAACGGCAAAGTCCCGGGCACTGCTGTCGGCGTGCGCCCGGTGCGGATGCACTTCAGCTACGATTCCGAATTCGGCGCTTACACGCCGGAGGCTTACGAACGCTTGTTGCTCGAAGCGATTGCCGGTGATGCCACGCTGTTCATCCGGCGCGATGAAGTGGAAACGGCCTGGCAGATCGTGGATTCAATCCGCGCAGGCTGGAACGGACGACCGCTCTCGAATCGCGAGTTCTACGCGGCGGGCACGTGGGGGCCGATTGCCGGCGAGGAATTGCTCGCGCAGTCCGGCCACGTCTGGCGCGACCCACAACCCTTGAAATGAAAGTGAGCGGGCGCGTGGGCGGCTGTGATCTCAAAACATTCGCGAGCGATGACGCGCTGGCGGAATGCGCGGCGCGCGACTGGTTGCAAGCGGCGCTGGCGGCGCGGACCGCGGGGCGGGAATTTTGCACGGCATTGTCCGGCGGTAGGATTGCAACAAAGTTTTACGCGCAAATTGTCGCACAAGCGGGCGCGGGCAAAGCCGATCTCAGCCACGCGCATTTTTTTTGGGCGGACGAACGTTGCCTGCCACCGCACGATGTGGAGAGCAATTTCCGGCTGGCCCGGGAACTATTGTTCGAGCCGTTGGCAATTTCCGATGCTCAGATTCATCGCATTCGAGGCGAGGATGAGCCGGATTCCGCCGCGCGGGAGGCCGAGTCGGAAATTTGCCGGATTGCACCGCTGAACGGTGACGGTCAGCCAGTCCTTGATCTGGTTTTGCTGGGCATGGGTGAAGATGGGCACGTGGCCTCACTTTTTCCCGATGAACCTGCCGAAGTTTCGGCCAGCCCCGCAGTTTATCGAGCCGTAAAAAATTCGCCCAAACCACCGCCGCAACGAGTGACTCTGGGCTATGCGGCAATTGCTGCCGCGCGAGAGGTCTGGGTGCTGGTTGCGGGTTCAGCCAAGCGCGAGGTGCTGCGAAATTCGCTGCTCGGGGCGCTTAAAACGCCGCTGGCTCGCGTGGTCCGCCAAGGAGGCGGCAATCGCGTGTATGCCGATTTTGTCGTGAATTGAGCGGAGACGATAAGTTTTTCGACAGGGCGGACCAATCCAGGATTAAGCAAATACCTGGGAAAAGATTTTTGAAATTATTTTTTGAACAAATCACCGAGTCGGGCTATCTGAGTAAGTGGAACGAATGATTTCGCTGTTCGTTTAGGGTTGGCATAGAGGTTTTGCTCGCGGCATGGCTCGAACAGCGACCCTCCAAGTTGGCCGTGCCGCCCTTCTGAGCGCCTCGGTGAAGGCGTATAAACCTCGTCATCAGAGGGCCGGACGTGAGTCCGGCCCTCGCCTTTTCTACAGGTAATTGCACTTTGCCTCGACCTTGATTCCTGCTAACTTGCGCGCCGCATGAAACATCAGCTCGACTTCGAGAAGCCGATTTTCGAACTGCAGAACAAATTGGATGAGCTGAAGAAGCATCCCGAAAAACATTCGCTGGATGTCAGCTTCGAAGAGGAAATCAAACAGATCGAAGCCAAGCTCGAGGAAACCCGGCGACAAATCTTTTTCAATCTGTCCCCGTGGCAGCGCGTTCAACTGGCCCGTCATCCCAAACGCCCTTACTCGCTGGATTATTTCAGCCTCACTTTTTCTGGTTTTCAGGAACTGCACGGCGACCGGCTCTTTGCCGAGGACCGGGCCATTGTGGGCGGCTTTGCGCGTTTGGGTGATCAGAAGGTGATGGTCATCGGCACGCAGAAGGGCCGGGACACCAAGGAGAACATCCTGCGCAACTTCGGCTCGGCGCATCCCGAAGGCTATCGCAAAGCGATGCGCCTGATGAAAATGGCGGACAAGTTCGGTTTGCCGGTC
This sequence comes from Verrucomicrobiota bacterium, assembly GCA_004297495.1. Lineage (GTDB taxonomy): Bacteria > Verrucomicrobiota > Verrucomicrobiia > Limisphaerales > JADLHS01 > SCTL01. Next base: position 286 of record SCTL01000552.1, on the reverse strand, counting down.
ATTACGTTGATTGACACGGCGGGCGCTTACCCGGGCATCGGCGCCGAGGAACGGCACATTGCCGAGGCCATCGCGGTCAATTTGCGGGAGATGACTTTGCTCGAAGTGCCGGTCATCGCCTGCGTGATCGGCGAAGGCGGATCGGGCGGCGCGCTCGGCATCGGCGTGGCGGATCGGGTGTTGGTTTTGGAAAACGCCTACTATTCCGTCATCAGCCCGGAAGGTTGCGCGGCGATTCTTTGGAAAGACCGCACCGCCGCCGCCAAGGCCGCCGAATCGCTCCGCA
>SCTL01000551.1 GCA_004297495.1 Verrucomicrobiota bacterium | reverse complement strand
GTCGCTTTCCGCGCCGAGCCTGCTGAGGTGCAACGCGCGCAAGTAGGCGATGATCGCCCACCGATCCTCGACCGGGATCTGCGCCGCGTAGCCTTGCATGTTGTTCTTGCCGTTGCTCGCGATGTTGAACAGTTCGCCGTCCGGCATCTCGACGATGCGCTTGTCGTGCAGGTTGGCGATGATCGCCATCGCGCCAATCTTCTTGGGCACGCCATTGCCATCGCCCTGCGCGCCGTGACACGGCGAGCAGTAGATGTTGAAGCGTTCATGCCCGCGCGCGAGTAGCTTCGCCGTGACCGGCAGCGGATTCAGTTCGACGAAATTCGTCGAGCCAGTCACGCGACCGGTGTTCACGGGCGCGTCCTCGAAGGGATAAACTTCCTTGCCCGCGATGTTCATAGGCTTGGACTGCGGAATCGTTCCATCGGGCGGCAGTTGCGAGCTGAGACCGTTGGCGAAGAAGCCATTCGGCGTCTGCGGGCGCAGCTTGAGTTGCCGGTCCATGTCCGGGAACACTTCGATGGGCGGTTTGCGCGAGAGGTCGCCGCGCCGGCCCGCCACGAGGACGCCCGTGATGACGATGAGTGCGAAGATTGCCAGGAAGTAGCGCATTATTCCTCCACCATTTCGATGCGCGTGCTGCCGGCTTTTTCGAGCAGCTTGCGGGTTTCAGTTTCCGAATACTTCGGATCGGCGGTTTCGATCACGACGAAAAACCGGTCGTGCGTCGCCAGGGCAAAGCGTTTGTGTTTCAAAAGCGGATGATGCAGACGCGGGAGGCGGTTCAGGAACATCATGCCACCAATCGCGCCAAACGCGCCGAAAAGAATCGTGAGTTCATACGACGGCGGAAACGCGCCGAAGGGACTGAACATCGGTTTGCCGCCGATGAGCACCGGATAATCAATGGCGTTCATCCACCAGATCATGACCATGCCGGTCGTGTAACCGGTGACACCGCCGAGGAACGAGAACCAGCCGACCTTGGAATTCTTCATGCCCATCGCGCGGTCCATGCCGTGCACGGGGAACGGCGTATAGACGTCCCATTTGCGGAAGCCAGCGTCGCGGACTTTTTCCGCGGCGTGGATCGCGTCTGTGGTGTTGTCGAATTCGGCAATCAAGCCGTAAGTTTTGGCACTCATCAGTGACTCCCTCCCGCGCCTTTGGCCAGCGGATGATGCGGGTCAGACTGCGGCGTGACGCCTTTGACTTCCGACACGGCGATCATCGGCAGGAACCGCAGGAACAACAGGAAACAGGTGAAGAACAATCCGAACGTGCCGAGATACGTGCAGATGTCCACCCACGTCGGTTTGAAATAACCCCAGTTCGACGGCAGGAATTCGCGATGCAACGAGATCACCACGATCACGAAACGCTCGAACCACATGCCGACGTTCACGAGGATGGAAAGTATCCAGACGAATTTCAGGTTGTGGCGAATGCCTTTGAACCAGAAAAGTTGCGGCACGATGACGTTGCAACTGATCATCAGCCAATAACCCCACCAGTACGGCCCCATGGCGCGATTGATGAATGCAAAACGCTCGAACGCGCTGCCGCTGTACCACGCGATGAAGAATTCCATGCCGTAGGCGTAGCCGACGATGCTGCCGGTCGCGAGCGTGACTTTGCACATCACGTCTATGTGCCGCATGGTGATGATGTCTTCGAGCTTGCACATGCTGCGCAGCGGAATGAGCAGCGTCAGCACCATGCCGAAGCCGGAGAACACCGCGCCCGCGACGAAATACGGCGGGAAGATCGTCGTGTGCCAGCCCGGCAATTGCGACACGGCGAAGTCCAAGGACACGATCGAGTGCACGGACAACACCAGCGGCGTCGAGAGACCGGCGAGAATCAAATACGCTTTCTCGTAATTGCTCCAGTTGCGGTTCGAGCCGGTCCAGCCGAGCGAGAACAAGCCGTAAAGGAATTGCCGCACTCTCGTCTTCGCGCGATCACGCAGTGTTGCGAGATCAGGCA
>SCTL01000550.1 GCA_004297495.1 Verrucomicrobiota bacterium | reverse complement strand
CCGGTGATCGTCGGCGACAAGCTCTACGTCCGCAATTCACAAGAGGCGGTGGCCTTTCAATTGTCAACCGCCAAGCATGCCGAATCGACCCGGAAATTGTAAGTGATAGCTGGCAGAATATTCAAGGACAGCATCATCCTGACCTTCGCGTTTCAGCATGCAATGATGCGGGACGATTTGGATTTCTTTGCCCGGGTCGGCGACGTCTTGAGAAAACGTCAGGAGAATGTTGAATCTGTGGTGTCTGAAATCATCGGGCCGAAACTCCAAAAGTTCTTGCTCAATCATTGGGCGAAAGAGATTGAGGGCATTCCGGTGTTGTGCCGCTTGAGCCGGGTGCAGTTGGCTAAAACGTGTCGTAAATACTTAAAGATCGAAAACCTCACGGATGACGCTATTGAGAAAACCAAGCAGCGGCTCGGTTTGAAATCTCTGCGCCGTAGGTCGCGCCCATAGTCCGACCTACCTTCCCCAGCAGCTTCACACTCGTCCCATCGGGACAAAAACTGTCTCCTCTTAAGTGTCCGGGACGTCTGGCGTCGAGACTGTCAAAGTTTGGCTCACGGTTCGACCGTCGGAATGGTTCTGACTTGATCGAGCGGGAAAAGCTGTGAGCAACGAATTTTTTAATGGGCATGGGGCGGTCAGGCCGGTTACGAGTGACTCGTCGTTGTTGGATGTCCGCCGCTTGCCGGCGCGTCTGAACACCGAGCAGACGGCGCAGGTGCTCGGATTTCAACCCCACGACGTCCCCTTGCTTGTGAAGGCGGGGTTGCTCAAACCGTTGGGGGGTGGCCCGCGCAATTGCGTGAAGTTCTTCGCCGCGTTTGAGCTCGAAGCCCTCACCAACAACCGGAACTGGCTGGATCGTGCGACCAAGGCGATCAGCCGCCGGGCTCGGACCTCGGCCCAAGCTAATCTTACGAATGAATGAGCAAACAGTACATGTCATTTCTAATAAGAACATGTTGCCTGTCCTTTTCATCGCCGAAGAAGCCGCAGCGGTTTGAAATCGTGCCGGTAAATGGACTGAAATGGAACGTGCCTCATCGCTGTCGGAATGGCGGTCGTGATATCCGATTCACACCGCGAATTCAAGTGTCGTCAAAGCCTTCAGCATCCGGCACTGATTGTCATCGTACGGTCACACGTTGGCCCGCCTTCGAGCAATCTTCAATCTGTTCGCGAAGGATACTATCCGGTGCTGGAAGTCACTGCGGCTGTCGAACCATTCGAGAACGATTGAGGTGATTCGTTGCGAGGGTTGCGGGCCGGAAGGGCAAGATCATGGCTTTACGCTGGTGATATTTTAGTTCGCACCATACACGAATTCAAGAGGATAGATGAAATCTAACAAACCTAAAGAAAATAGTTGACTAGATAGTAAATTTCGATATTGTGATTTCACGACTCAGCAAAACGCTGAGGCAAGAACCGAGAGAATTTAGGATTAGGAATATGGGCCGCGTTAGTGATGCCAAAACAAGATTGATGGAAGCCGTCCGGGAGTTGATCTGGACGGGTTCTTTCGGCAGCACGACTATTGACCAAATCTGCGAGAAGTCGGGCGTCAAGAAGGGGAGTTTCTATTATTTCTTC
>SCTL01000549.1 GCA_004297495.1 Verrucomicrobiota bacterium | reverse complement strand
CAAGCGGAAATTGAACAGAATCGCCAGAATCATCCGCGTCACGCCGCCGTGACAAAAGATGGCGACCGTCTTGCCCGGATGACCGCGCAACACCTCCTGCACGCAAGACTCGACGCGCGCGCGATAACCTTCGAGCGTCTCGGCGTTGGGAATCTTGCCGGCCTCGAACATGTCGAGCCACGTGTAAGCTTCCGCGCCAAATTTTTCCTTTACCTGCCGAAAACTCAGTCCGGTCCAGTCGCCGAAATCCACCTCGTGCAAGTTTGGCAGAACGACGGGCGCGGGTACGCCGTTCCCAAGCAAGGGCGCGAGCGTTTGCTGCACGCGCTTCATCGGGCTGGCGTAAATGGCGTCGAGATGCCGCCCGCCCAAAAACCTGGCGAGCGCGGCAGCTTGCGTGTGACCGCGCGCGGAGAGATTCATGTCAATCGTCCCGCCGAAGATACCTTGATAACGTTCCTCCACTTCCGCGTGGCGGATGAGCAGCAATCGAGTCGTGGACATCTTGATTTGTAGGAGACGACGTGAGGAGGCTCAAACCAGCAAACGGCCTAAGACGGGAATGCCCTCACCCTGACCCTCTCCCATCCGATGGGAGAGGGAACAGGAAACGGCAGTTTCCGATTTTCCGGCGCGCGTCCGGTCAACTCCGACTCCCGACGCTCCAACGAGCGGCGAACGATTCTCCCTCTCCCGTCGGATGGGAGAGGGCCGGGGTGAGGGTTTTGAAAAACTCATGACGCCTGAATAAAAAGACTCTACGCCTGCGCCAGCGCCTTCTCCTGCGCCTCAAGCAACTGCCGCACGCCCGCTTTGCCGAGCGCGAGCAACTCGGCCAGTTGTTTCTCGGTAAACGTGGCTTCCTCGCCCGTGCCTTGCAGTTCGATAAATTCGCCAGCCGAATTCATCACCAGATTGAAATCCACTTCTGCCGAGTTGTCCTCCAGATAGCAGAGATCCAGCAACGCCCGCTGATTCACGATGCCGATGCTCACCGCCGCCACCGCGTGCAAGATCGGATTCTCCTCAATCTTCTTCGCCGCCATAAGCCGGCGGATCGCGATGACCAGCGCCACGTATGCGCCCGTGATCGCGGCAGTGCGCGTGCCGCCGTCGGCCTGCAACACGTCGCAATCCACCCAGATGGTGCGCTGGCCGAGCTTGTCGAGATCGAGCGTCGCGCGCATGGCGCGACCGATGAGCCGCTGGATTTCCTGTGAGCGCCCGTCAATGCGGCCCTTCGAGCTGTCGCGCGCCTTCCGCGTCAACGTCGAATACGGCAGCATGGAATACTCGGACGTGATCCAGCCGCCGGTGACGCCCTGCTCTTTCATCCAGCGCGGCACGGATTCGTCCACGGTCACGCCGCAGATCACGCGCGTGTTGCCCCACTCAATCAACGTCGAGCCGGTCGCGTGCGGCGCGATGTGATTCTGAAAGCGGATCGGGCGAAGCTGGTCGGCTTCGCGTCCATCGGGACGGAGATTGAGTGGGGCGGCAACGGTTTCGGCCATAGACGGCGGCGATGGTAAGCGAGCGAGTCTTGATGGCAATGTTGAAAGTTCAATGCGCTACCGTTTGAACCGCGAAATATGCGAAATACGCGAAAGGAAATTCCATGTTCGCGTGTTTCGCGGTCGAAAACAGTTTTTCTCGCGAATGAAACGAGCTATAAACACTGCCATGAAGCAATTCACTGCCATCATTCATCGTGGTGAACCAGACGAAGGCGGTTACTGGGCCACGTGTCCGGAAGTTCCCGGCGCGAATGGTCAGGCTGAAACGAAAGAAAAATGTCTTCGCAATCTGCGAGCGGCCGTGAAACTCTTGCTGCAAAACGAGCGCGAACGCCATCGCCTACGTGCGCGACAATCTGTGCCTCCCACTTGCGGCGAGTCCTTTGAGGAAGGGATGGGGACGTAGAGTATCTATGACGCAGAAACGAAAAGCTACATCCACAAACCTACGCGGAAAATCACGGCTTGATGAACTCCGCAAACACTTGACCCCGCTTCAAAGAGAGCTTCTCAATGAATTTTGGCAGCATTACCGGAAGAACGCGAAATGGCCACTGGCTCGAACTATTCACAGCCAGCGAAGCAAGCAAACGGTGAAGGAATGTTTGCGGGGGCTTGGTGGGGATATTGTCTTGGAAAACCAAGACAGTTCGCCTGGCCGTCACTACGAACTAACAATAATCGGCGTACTGCTTACGGACGCAGGTCGCGATTACTTCTCGATGTTAACGCGGTATCTGGAATTCCTGCGCAAGCAGTACAAGGAAGCTCCAGAACGATTGAGTTTTTCCGACAAGGATTTTCGTGACGGGCTAGGTCTTTCCGATGAGCAGGTCAAGATTCTTGGCGAGCTTGTGCGTATGGGTCGCCTATGGAGTGGCGGCGGCCATGGGCCAGAATCATGGAACGTCCAAGCGCCTGACGAAGTGGAGGACCTGCCCGAAAAAGGATCACTCGATCAAGCGCTCGAAGGAATGCTGTTTCGATGGTTTCAGGCGAGCAGGCCCGTTTCCATTGAGGAGCGGCAGCGGCAATCTCCTGCCACATCATTCTTCGATCCGCTGAAAATTAATGCGGAAGTCGTCCCCTCAGATATCCCAATCACGGTAGATGCACTCAAGAGGCGTTATCAGGTATTTGTCAGCTCAACCTACGAAGATTTGAAAGAGGAGCGGCAGCATGTCCTTCAAGCGCTCTTGGAGACCAAGTGCATCCCGCTCGGCATGGAGCTATTCCCGGCAGCAAGCGTCGAGCAGTGGCAGTTGATCCGGCGAGTTATTGAGGAGTGTGATTATTACATCGTGATAGTAGCGGGGCGCTATGGCAGTCTGAGCGAATCTGGGGTGGGCTACACAGAGATGGAATTCGATTATGCTGTAAGCATGGGGAAGCCGGTGATTGGCTTCTACCACAAGAATCCAGACAGTTTGCCGGGATCTAAACTGGAAAAGACCGATGCAGGCCGAGAGCGTTTGAAAGCATTCGCGGACAAGGTTAAGAAAAAGCTATGCCGCCCGTGGAACTCACCGGCGGAGCTTGGTTCTGCGGTGAAATCAGCGGTCTTGCACGAGTTAGAGTTCAATCCAAGACCCGGCTGGATTCGCGCAGATGCAGTTCTGGACTCGGACGCGGTAGAAAAGCTAAAGCAAAAAATTGCCGACCTCGAAGAACGACTCAAGAAGCGCAAAGTTCCTCCAACAACCACGTTCCCTGATGGTGCAGAATCTGTTGTATTAAACATTGCCGTTCATGATTATGTGGATCCCGAATTGCCGGAGGGTAAAACATGGCAGGATATTGAAATTGAGTACAAAATAACGTGGGACAAACTCCTCTTGTTGGTGAAAGACGAACTGCTCCAAGAGACAAGCCTGAGTGGCATACGCAAGGCCGTGGCATCTCACCTTGCGAAACATCTGTATTCAGAAAGACTCCAGAATTTCGGCAAAAAATACCCCGAATTCAAATGCTCGATTGCCTTGTCGCAAGTTGACGTCGTCCTAAAAACACTCATGGCTAGAAAGCTTGTTACTTTGAGAGTAGTGGACAATGGTTTCGATCAAGAGACCTTCTGGAAGTTCACTCCCAAAGGGCTGCAATACCTGGCAGAACTTCAAGCTGTTCGCAGTTCAGGTTAATATAGCCAATCACCAGCCTCAACCGTGTGCATCCGTGGTTGGAACAACGTCGCGAGCGTTTGAGTCTGCCAGATTTTTTCGAAGTTGTTCCGGTTTCACTTCCCCTTCCCAGCGGCTGATGATGACCGTGGCCACGCCGTTGCCGATGAGATTGGTCAGCGAACGACATTCACTCATGAAACGATCTATGCCCAACAACAGCGCCATCGCTTCCACGGGCACGGTTTTGAAAGCGGCGAGCGTCGCCGCCAGCGTCACGAAGCCCGCGCCCGTCACGCCGCTCGCGCCTTTGGACGTGATCATCGCAATGGCCAGCAGCGCGAGTTGCTGTTTCAAATCGAGCGGCGTGTTGGTGGCCTGCGCGAGAAACACCGCGGCCATCGTCATGTAAATGTTCGTGCCGTCGAGGTTGAAGCTGTAGCCCGTGGGAATGACCAGCCCGACCGTGGATTTCGTGCAGCCGAGCCGCTGCAATTTTTCCATCATGCCCGGCAGCGCGGTCTCGGAGGAACTCGTGCCGAGCACCAGCAGCAATTCCTCCTTGATGTAGGCGAGGAATCGGAAAATGGAAAACCCGCCGCACCACGCGATGCTGCCGAGCACCAGCACCACGAAAACAATCGCCGTCAGATAAAACCCCGCCATCAACGCGGCGAGTTTGTTCAGCGCGCCGAGGCCGTAGCTGCCAATGGTGAAGCCCATCGCGCCAAACGCCCCGATGGGCGCGGCCTTCACCACGATCTTCAACATGCCGAAGAAAATCTCCGAGCCATATTCGATGACCGCGAGCAATGGCTTGCCGCGCTCGCGCATTCCGGCGATGGCGCACGCCGTCAGCACCGCGACGAGCAACACTTGCAGCAAATCGCCCGAGACGAATGCATCGAAGAAAGTTTTGGGAATGACGTTCAGGAAGAAATCCACAGCGGTCAGCGAGTGGG
>SCTL01000548.1 GCA_004297495.1 Verrucomicrobiota bacterium | reverse complement strand
GCCCGACCTGTGCAGTCTTGAATCACATGCAGTCCGGTGCGCCCGTCTCCGAGACTCATTGCCGCCACTCGCGCCAGAACGTCCCCGGGAATCAAAGGCTCTCGCAGTTTCCTGCGCGGTAGATCGCGCCACACGTCCGACAGCGCAGCGCCTTTCGGATTCATCAGATGTTTCTTGCCGCCCCAGTCTTTAAGCGTTTTGCCACAGGCGGCGCAATTGAGATGTGGCGTGCGCACGGCGTCGGTACGGAGATTGAGTTGGAAGCGCGGGCCGCGCCGGCCTGGCCTGGCTTTGCCGAACAGGAGCAGGCCCACGTGCGAAGGCGCGAGCGTTTCGCCGCGCGGCGAGTCGTCAATGTCCAGCGCGAACCAGTATTTGAAAACCATCAGCCAATCATCGCCGCGCAAGCCCGCCAGATGCTCGCCCCAAAGCGCCAGTTCTTGCGGACGTCCGTAAACGAAAAGCAAACCGTCATGCTTGAGCACCCGCGCACAGTCAGCAACCAGACGCGCGGATGCTTCGGACAACACGGCAGCGCCCGGCGCAAATACCCGCTGCGTTTCGTCGCAGTCGAACCAGGTGTTAAGAACAACCACCGCATGACTCGCGTCTGGAATTGAGGAGGTTTGAGTTTCAGCGAGAGTTCTGAAGTGCGAGTTCATTGCGCGCGCCTCAGCGCCATTCGAAGATGCCGAGGATGTTGGAATAGTCATCCGTCCACAACCGCATGTCCGGCTTCGGCGGCAGGGGTTGCCAGCGGGCGTCGGTGGCCAGCGCCGACAATTGCTCAGGTCGCCGGGCCAGCGCCACCCATTGCGAATTGAACATGCCTTTGCGGAGATACTCGTTCTGCGTCGTGGCGTTGAGGCGGGAGAGAGCCGTCAGATGGAAATGCGCGGCCAGATTGCCGATCACCGGACGAAAATCCAGATACCGTCCCGAGATGTGAAACAGCAGCACGCCATCCGGCGAGAGCTTGGAGAGATAAAGTTCCATCGCCTCGCGATTCAACAAGTGCAGCGGCGGCACGTCCGAACCGAAGGCGTCGCACACCAGCAAATCGTACGCAGCCGGCTCGGCCTCGCGCAGTCGCAGCCGCGCGTCGCCCAGTTTGAAGGTCACCGTGGCATTGGTATTGCGCTGGAGATACGTGAAGTAGTTCGTGTCCTGCGCGTATTCAATCACCGCCGGGTCAATCTCGTAAAAACTCCAGTGTTGCCGCGGCTGGGCATACGCGACCATCGTCCCCGCTCCCAGCCCGATCACGGCGATGTTCCGCGCCGCGGAATTGGACCCAATCATTTCCATGACCTGCCCGCACGCGCCGGAACGGTAGTAGTAACTCAGCGGTTCATCGCGCAGTTCGGGAGTGACCGATTGAATTCCGTGAACAGTCGTCCCGTGATAGAGCCGGTAGAAGCGGCCTTCCGGGTCGAGCGTGATGCGCAGCGAGCCGAAAAAATTCCGTCCGGCCCGCAGCGTGTGGCCGTGCACCGCGGTGTCAAAGCGGCTGGCCAGCATCACGCAGCCCAGCGCCAGCGCAAATCGCCACGATTGTTTCGACAGGAAGTAGCACAAGACCACCGGCACACCGAATACGATCGTCACGCGCAGCCGTTGCTCCAGCCCGCCATGGCGCAATAGCACCGCCAACATCGCCGTCAGGGCGCCAACCCCCAATGCCATCGTCGCCGACCGCCAGACCGGCGACGCTTTGGCGGAGGACACGCCAATTGCCGGCGCGACCAGACAGGCCAGCACGATCACCAACGGATATTCCGCCACGCGATTGAAAATGACGGGCGAGAGCAGCGCATTGAAAATGCCTCCCAGCACGCCGCCGACCGACATGCAAAAATAAAACTCGGTGAGTTGCGCGCTGGCGGGGCGATCATCCGCCAGCCGGCCATGCACAGCCATGGCGGCCAGAAAGAAAAACACCAGATGCAGGACGATCACCAGCCATGCCGGGTCGGTGGTGTCGGTCAGCATCATGAACACGAGCGCCACGGCCGCGATCGGCACGGCGCGAACCAGCCACGCCGGTCGCAGCCAACGCTGCTGCGAAAAAACCAGGATGAACGTCAGCAGATAAATTCCGAGCGGAATCACCCAGAGCAGGGGAACGCTCGCGATGTCCGTCGTCAGATAAGTCGTCACGCCGAGCATCAGACTCGATGGGATGAACGCCCAAAGAATCCACCGCCAGCGCCTGCGCCAGGTCAGCGGACCGGCGTTCTCCGCTGGCGTTGCGCTCGCGGTCGTTTCACCCGGAGTCGCAGCACCGACACTTTGCGTCCGCCATACCAGCGCCGCGCAGGCGATAAACAGCACCACGAGCAAACCGTAAATGCCCGTCCACAATCGGGTTTGTTCCGCCAGCCGAAACGACGGTTCCACCAACACCGGATAACCCAGAAGTCCGAGCAGACTGCCAACGTTGCTCGCCGCGTAGAGGAAATAAGGATCACGCGCCGACGAATGGCGCGTCCGACTGAACCAGCTTTGCAACAACGGCCCGCTTGCCGAGACCGTGAAGAACGGCAGCGCCACCAGCACCAACAACGTCCCCAGCAGCCAGACGAAGGGATTGGAATTCCACGGCGCGCTTTGCATCGCTTTGGTTGAGAGTCCGATTGGCAAGGCGGCGAGCGTCGCGAGCAACAACGCCACATGCAAACGCGCCTGCCATTTTACCGGGAGTCGCGTCGTGAGCCAATGCGCGTAGCCGTAGCCGGCGAGCAGCATCGCTTGAAAGAAAACCATGCACGTGTTCCAGACGGTGGGAGTTCCGCCCAGGAGCGGCAGAAGCATCTTGGCCACCATCGGCTGCACCCAGAACAGGAGCAGCGCGCTGGCAAACAAAGTCAGACTGAAAATGAAAACCACGGGCCGGCATTCTCCGGGAGACCGTTCGACAGTCTAGCAAAAACCGCCGACGAGGCCGGAGGCCGGCGGGTGCTCAGACTTCCAGGAACTTCAACACGCGCGATTTCTCTGAGCGCTTCCGCTGGGTGTCGTTGAGGATCTTTTTGCGCAGACGCAGATTCCTCGGCGTGGCTTCGACGTATTCGTCCACGTCAATGTATTCGAGCGCGCGCTCCAGTGAGAGCTTGAGCGGCGGGCTGAGTTGAATGCCCTTGCCATCGCCCTGCGAACGCATGTTCGTGAGGCGCTTTTCTTTCACCGGATTCACGGGGATGTCATTCTCGCGCGCGTTCTCGCCCACGATCATGCCGATGTAAATCGCGTCGCCCGGCTCAACCATCAAGCGTCCGCGCTCCTGCACCATGTTGAGCGCGTAGCTCGTCGCCTCGCCGCCTTCCATGCTGACGAGCGAACCGTTCTTGCGCGCGGCGATTTCGCCGCGATCCGGGCCGTATTCGTGGAACAAATGGCTCATCACGCCCATGCCCTTCGTGGAGTTCACGAGGTCGGTTTCAAAACCAATCAAGCCGCGCATCGGAATCAAGGCTTCAATCGTGACCTGATTGCCGTGATGATTCATGCCGGTGATTTCGGCTTTGCGGAATGACAAGTTCTCCATGATCGTGCCCATGTTCTCCTGCGGAATTTCCACAAACAGTTTTTCGATGGGTTCGAGCGGATTGCCGGCGGCGTCCTTCTTCCAAAGCACTTCCGGACGCGAAACCAAAACTTCGTAGCCTTCGCGCCGCATCTGCTCGACGAGAATCGCAATCTGCATTTCGCCACGGCCACTGACCGCAAAAATTTTTGGATCGGCGGTCTGCGCGATGCGGAGCGCGACGTTGGTGCGGATTTCTTTCACCAGCCGATCCCAGATGTGCCGCGCGGTGACGAGCTTGCCGTCCTGACCGGCGAGCGGGCCGTCGTTCACGGCGAATTCCATCTGGATCGTCGGCGGATCAATCGGGATGTACGGCAGCGCCGGGCGCGCTTCGCTGTCGGTGATGGATTCACCGATGAACACGTCCTCGAAGCCCGTGATGCCCACGATGTCGCCTGCGTGCGCTTCCTGAATCTCAATCCGCTTCATGCCCTCGAAATGGTAGAGCATGGTGACTTTATTCTTGGAAAGCTTCCCGCTGCCGTGCCGGCAGATCGCCGCGTCGCCCACCTTGATCTTGCCCTCGTAAATTTTCCCGAACGCGATACGACCGAGATAATCCGAGTAATCTAGATTCGCGACGAGCACTTGAAAACCATCGCCCGCCTTCGCCCGCGGCGGCGGAATATATTTCACGATCGCGTCGAACAAGGGCTCCATCGTACCGGTGACGTGATCGAGTTCCACCTTGGCGTAGCCTTGTTTTGCGGAGCAATAGATGAACGGAAAATCCAGTTGCTCATCGGTGGCATTCAGCGAAACGAACAGTTCGAACACTTCGTCGAGCACTTTTTTCGGATTCGCATTCTCGCGGTCAATCTTGTTGATGACCACGATGGGTTTCGCGCCGGCCTCGAGCGCCTTGCGGAGCACGAAGCGCGTCTGCGCCTGCGGGCCGTCGGCGGCGTCCACGACGAGCAGCACGCCGTCAATCATGTTCATGATGCGCTCGACCTCGCCGCCGAAATCCGCGTGGCCAGGAGTGTCCACGATGTTGATGTGGTAATTCTTGTATTTGAACGCGGCGTTCTTGGCGCGGATGGTGATGCCCTTTTCCTTTTCGAGGTCCATCGAATCCATCAGGCGTTCCTCGGAGGACTCGTGCTGGTTGGCGCGGAAAGTTCCAGATTGTTTCAGGAGGCAATCCACGAGCGTGGTCTTGCCGTGATCAACGTGCGCGATGATCGCAATGTTTCGGATGTGCTGCATATCGTAAATAACCGGCTCGTCCACGGTGCAAAAATAACAGGCGCATCACTCTGATGCGACCGGGAAACGCAGCCCGCGAAACGGGTCTGCGACTGCAACGGGCCTTTGCCCCGCCGTCGTTCCTGTATTGCAAACTGCGTCCGTATCTCCAAAGCACCATGCGATTTCTTGGTGTCGCAGGCTTCGGCCACGCAGGCGGGCGAATTGCCGGGGTGCGTAGGATGCGGATTTGCCGCCAAAGGTCAAGCCGCGGTTGGGGGAATTTTCGGTGTGCTACGTCGAGATACCGACCTGCTGGGACGGGCGGCGAGCCCCGGATAAGAATTCATTCGAGGCGCTCGCCGAGAAGCTTGTTCGCATCAGCAAGCGGGGGGCGGATGCGGCCTCGGACCATGCCGCGAGGCTGGCGACGCTGGACGCCATTTATCCCAATCGCGGCGCGAAGCACTTGCGCGCGAAAGTGGCGCTGGCGAACCGGCCTTAGCGCGTAACGCCCGAGCCTTGACAGGCGGCGCAGATGGCCGGCGCGTGTTTGATCAGGTGGTAGATGTAGTCCTTGAGCTTCGCGCGGCGCATTTTCAATTCGTCAATTTCCTGATCGTTCGCGAAATCAATTTCCTCTTCGATGCGGTAGATGGAATCGTCGAGGCGGTGGTATTCGTCGTAGAGGTGGCGGAAGTGATGGTCGCTGGTCTGGAGGCGCTTGATGGTGTCGCGATGCTCGGGGAATTCGCGGAGGATGGGATGATGCAGGTCCATGGGATCACCTATTGGTTGATGGTTTCATTTGCATGGCCGACTGTCTTGCCGCCAATTAACGCCGGTTGAGCGCAATTGCCAAACACTTTTTTGCCCGAGTTGATGCCGGAATTGGCCGGGGTCAGATGGACGGGCTGGCGGGCGGTGGCGGGATCAACCGCGAAAACTCCACGCCGACCATGCAGACGTCGTCGGCAAAATCCTGTTCCGAGGCGAAGGTCCGCACTTCCGCCAGAAGCTTGTCGAACAATTCCGGCGTCGGGAGCTTCTCACGTTTCTGCACCGCGCTGGCCAACATTTCCTGCGAGTAGAGGGCCTGGTCAGTGGATTGAACCTCGTAAAGCCCATCGGTGAAGAGCATGACCAGATCGGTCGGAGCGAGGGCGACTTCCGAGGTCACGTAGTTTGCCTGGTCGAACAGTGCGAGCGCGGGTTGCGAAGCTTTGGCGGCGCCCTTGAGCGTTTCGACCCGGCCGGAACTGCGCCGGACGAGCAGGGGTTTCGGATGTCCGGCGTTGGCGAAGCGCATCACGCCGGTGCTCGCGTTGGCGACGAGATAAAACGCCGTGGTCAGGATGGGCGCGCCCGCGTGCTTGAGAATCGTGCCGAGGTCGGAATTGAGTTTCGTGAGAAACGCACCCGGCTCGCCCGCCAGTGGTTTCATTTCCTCCACCAGCGCGCGGATCATCGCGGTGACCAGCGCCGAGCGGACGCCGTGGCCGGCAACATCGCAGATGAAGACCGCGACCTCCGTCCCGGACAAAGCCGTCACCGTGAAGAAATCCCCGCCCACGGACCCGGTGGGATTGTAGCGGTAGGTGAATTGAAACGCACTGTCCGCCGGCGTCGCTTCGGGCGGGAAGACGGGGAACTGCTGCGGCAGCATCGTGAGCTGGATTTCGCGCGCCATCTTCAAGTCGTCCTCCATTTGCACGTTCTTGACGCGCAATTTTTCCTGGCTGGCGGCGAGTTCCTCGTGCGCGCGGCGGATGCGTTCCTCGGCCAGTCGCATATCGGTGATGTCCCAGAACATGCCTTGCAAGCCGATGATTTCGCCGGAGGCGTCGCGCAACGGCGACTTGATGACGTGATGATATTTCGTTTCCTCCGCGCCGACCGGGCGGCTGACTTCGATGATGTCCATCGTTTCGCCGTCGCGCATCACGCGCAAATCGTCCGCCCAGAATTTTTCCGCGGAAGCTTTGGGATAGAGGTCGAAATCCGTTTTGCCGAGAATGTCTTCGGGCCGGACTTTGTGATACTTGCAGTACGGCTGATTGACAAACGTGAACCGGCCTTCCAGATCGCGCCGAAAAACCGCCTGCGGCATCGTCTCGACCAG
>SCTL01000547.1 GCA_004297495.1 Verrucomicrobiota bacterium | reverse complement strand
GTGGCCGGAACTGGTCGCTGCCTGAAGGCGCGCGGTCATCTTGCGCGAGTGGGCGACGTTTACGCGGCCATCGTTTTCACCGCACGGAAAAAGTACGGCGGGATACGCCGCGCCGTCTTTCACGTGATGATACGGCGAGTAATCGTAGAGAGCTTTGAACTGCGCCCGGTCTTTGACGGTGCCGAACTCGGTGACGTTGAACGCGCCGTTGGGATCGAGTTCCACCCGCAGCATGTCATAGATACCCACGCGCGACACGACGGCCCGTGCGAGGTCGAGCCGCTGCGTGAGAAACGCGCCCATCAGCAAGCCGCCATTGCTGGCGCCCGAGGCGGCGAGTTTTTCGGGCCGCGTGTATTTGCGTTTGATGAGATGCTCGGCGCTGGCGATGAAGTCGTCGAAAACGTTTTGTTTCTTCGTGAGGTTGCCGGCCTTGTGCCATTCCTCGCCGTACTCGCCGCCGCCGCGCAGATTCGCGATGACAAAAACTCCGCCGGCATCAAACCAGACGCGGCGCATGGCGTTGAAGCCGGGCGTGAGATTGACGCCGTAACCGCCGTAGCCGTAAAGCATCGTGGGATTGTTGCCGTCGAGTTTAAGCCCCTTCTTCCGCATGATGTTAAGGGGAACTTTCGTGCCGTCCTTCGAGGTGGCGAATTCGCGGACGACTTCCACGTCATCGAAGTTCGCGGGCGACGTGGTGCGCAACGCCGTGGCGCGCGCGGCTTTCAGGCCGGGCAGCCATTCATACCACGCGGCGGGAGCGAGAAAGCTGGTGTTAGAAAACAATACGTCATCCTCGTGCCAGCAATGCAAACCGCCCACTGACGACACGGGCAGAATGGGAACTTCCACGGGCTTCGTTGAATTCTGGCGGTAGAATCGGAGTCGCGACGGCCCGCCGTCCAGTTCATCCACGTAAACTCCGTGCGATGATGGCTCGAAATTTTGAATCACGCCGCGACCGGCGGGAACGACGAGCGTGGCTTTGCTCAAATCCGTTTCGCCGGCGGCCAGTCGCAGAATTTTTCCGTGCGGCGCGTCCTTGAGCGAGCGGAGATAAAGCGCGCTGTCGTGGCCGAACTTGATGGCTTTCACGCCGTCCTCGAAATGCGTGATTTGCTTCCACTGGCCTTTTGCGTCCCGCAAGTAGTGCGCGAAATCTCCGCCGTCACCGTTCGCCACCGAAGCGAGCAACCATTTGCCGTCGTCGCTGGCGTCGAGTTCCACCTCGGCAATACGCGGCAGGTCGCGGCCCATTTCATAGGTGTCCGCGCTTTCGGGCGTGCCGAGTTTGTGAAACCAGACTTGCATGAAAAAATGCGCGTCGGCTTCGGGCCGCTCGCCGGGGCGCGGGTAGCGCGTGTAGAAAACTCCCGAGCCATCCGCGTTCCACGCCGCGCTGCCGCCGCCGGTGGGATATTGCACGCCGGGAATGACGTCAGGCAGATGCCGGCCCGTCTCGGTTTCAAAGATGTGCAACGTGCCGTCCTCGCTGCCCTTTTCGGAAAGACTGATGGCGACGAAGCGCCCGTCCGGCGACGGCACGAACCAATCCATCGCCGTCGTGCCGTTGGTGTTCCAGGCGTTGGGATCGAAGACGGTTTTTCGCAACGCGGGCGGATAAACGGATTTGAGCCGGACGAGCACAGGCTGTTGCGCCGGCGGTTTGTTGCGCAGGGCGAAGATGGTTTCGCCGCGTTTGAAAGCGAGCGCGTAGCTGGCGGATTCCTCGGAGATCAATTCTTCCAGCGCCTGCGAAAGTCCGGCGTGAAAACTCAGTTTGTCGAAGTAAGCGCGCGTGCGTTCGTTCTGCTGCCGCGTCCAATCGCGCACCGCGGGGTTCGTCGAAGCTTCGAGCCATTGATAGTCTTCGACGACGCTGACGCCGTGGTAGGTGTTGGTGACCGGCTCGCGCGCGGTGCTGACGGCGGGAGATCGGAAGAG
>SCTL01000051.1 GCA_004297495.1 Verrucomicrobiota bacterium | reverse complement strand
TCCCGAGTCGCGGCACTGGTTCGTCCACGTCGAGCGAGACGACGCGTGCTACGTTGTGCAACTCGGCTTTTACGACAAACGAAAATCGTGGAACGCCGTGGCCACCGCCGCGCCCGTTCACACACCCGGCAAAAAAACTGGCGCGCCCGGCGTCCTCAAATTTGCCACGATCCATCCCGACCAGCCGTTCGCCGAAATCCAGCAGCGCGCGGAGCAAAGCGGTCTCGGCGAACTCCTCCTGACCGAAGCGCTGGCGCGGTTGCGAGCGGCGGGACAATTCGATTCTTCGACGGACCAAGCGCCGAGCGTTGAGTTGACGCCGGAAGCTGCCGCGAGATTTTTCCGGCTCGAGTTCGGAAAAGAATTTCCGTCGCCGGCCTGGTCGAGTATTGACTGGGCGCTCACCGGCACTTGAACGGTGGAAGCTATGCGGAACATTCAACATTCAACACTCAACGCTCAACATCAAACCAAAGCCCGAACTGTGCGCGTTGAGTGTTGGGCGTTGAATGTTGAATGTTTGGTTCTGATTCTAATTCGCCTCGCTGTGCTGGCTGACTGAACTTTCGCCATGCCCGGATACCTCGCCATCGTGCTGCACGCGCATCTGCCGTTTGTGCGGCATCCCGAGCACGAAAAATTCCTCGAAGAAAGCTGGCTCTACGAAGCCGTGGCCGAGTGTTACCTGCCGCTTCTGCAAATGCTGCGCGGCTGGCAGCGGGATAATATTCCCGCGCGACTCACGCTCACGCTTTCGCCCACGCTGTGCGCGATGCTGCGCGATCCGCTTTTGCAGGAACGCACGGCGCGGCATCTGGACAGTCTGGTCGCTCTCGCGGAAAAAGAAATCCGCCGCACGGAATGGGATCGCGCGTTTCAGCCGCTCGCCCGGATGTATCACGGGCGATTCAGCGCGGCGCGCGAACTCTTCGCCGGTTGCCAGCGCGATCTCGTCGGCGCGTTCCGCGAACTCCAGAATCAAGGCCGCGTGGAAATCATCACCACGGCAGCGACGCACGCGGTGCTGCCGTTGCTGGCGGCGCATCCGGCGAGTCTGCGCGCGCAGGTGTTGACGGCGTGCGATCAGTATCGCGAGTGCTTCGGTTGCGAGCCGCGCGGTTTCTGGCTGCCGGAGTGCGCCTACGATCCGGCGGTGGAGGCGTGTTTGCAGGAGGCGAACCTGCGTTGGTTTGTGGCGGACACGCATGGCGTGTTGCACGCGCAACCGCGTCCGCAGTTCGGCGTGTTCGCGCCGGTCTTCACACCGAACGGTCTCGCCGTGTTCGGGCGCGACCCGGAATCTTCGCGTCAGGTCTGGAGCAGCACCGAGGGTTATCCCGGCGATCCGCACTATCGGGATTTTTATCGCGACGCGGGTTTCGATCTGGATTTTGATTACGTGAAGCCGCATCTGCCCGCGCCCGAGCAACGCGGGTTCACCGGCCTGAAATATTTTCGCATCACCGGCGGCGGCGCGGAGAAGGCGGTTTACGATCCGGTGGCGGCGCGGCAACGGGTGGAGGAACACGCGCGGCATTTTCTGCGGGGGCGGCTCGCGCAAGTCGAGCGCGTGGCCGGCGCGATGGATCGTCCGCCGCTGATCGTTGCGCCGTACGATGCGGAGTTGTTCGGTCACTGGTGGCACGAAGGGCCGGACTTCCTCGATCAAGTCGCGCGCAAAGCCGCGGCGGACAACCAAACTCTGCGGCTCATCACGCCCACGGATTATTTGCGTCAGCATCCAACCAATCAGGTCGTCACGCCCGGCGCGTCCACGTGGGGCGAGGGCGGGCATTTGCGCGTCTGGCTCAACGACCGCAACGAATGGATTTATCCGCATCTGCAAGCCGCGCAGGAACGCATGACGGAACTGGCGCGACGCTTTGCCGTCGCGAACGAACTGGAAGAGCGCGCGCTCAAGCAGGCCGCGCGCGAGTTGGTGCTGGCGCAGGCGAGCGACTGGCCGTTCATTCTCCGCACCGGCACGAGTCCCGAATACGCGCGCGGTCGGGTGAAAGAACATTTGCTGCGCTTCCTGGAATTGCATGAACAACTCGTCGCGCGCCGTGTGGACGCCGCGCGACTCGCGGAGATTGAAGCGCGCGATAATTGTTTCGCGGACGTGAACCCGCGTTACTGGGCATGAAAGAGAAACAATTACCACGGGATTTTTTCTTTCGCCACCGCCCGTCATCTGTTACCTAAGAAAACCGTGCGCAAACTTTATTTCATTTTGTTGACCGCCTGGCTCGTGTTCACGGGCGTGGAAGCGGCGCGAGCCGAGGCTTTTCAACTGACGGACGGTACCACGGTCACGGGCGAGGCGGTGGTTCCCGCCACCGGAGACGGACTCAACATCAAAGTCGGCGACGGCAAATATCAAAAGGTGCCGTGGACGCAATTCGCGCAGGCCACGTTGCAGGAACTGGCGAAGAATCCCAAGCTCGCCCAGTTCGCCGAACCGCTGATCGAAGTGACCGAGGAGGAACGGCTCAAGAAGACCGAGGTGACGCTTTCCCCCGTGCCCCGGCTGGAACGGCCCGCGCACCCGGCCATCATCGGCGGGTTGTTGAGTTCCTCCGTCGGTCTGGTCGTGCTGCTGCTTATTTACGCCGGGAACATTTACGCCGCCTACGAAGTTTCCATCATGCGCGCCTATCCGGCGGCGGTGGTTTGCGGCGTCGCCGCCGTCGCGCCGATAGTCGGGCCGATTGTTTTCCTTTGTCTCCCGACCAAAATGCCGCCGAAGGCCGAGGAAGCCGCGTCCGCCGAAGAAGCCGCGCCGGTGCCGGTGCCCGGCCATCCAGCGCACGCGTCTGCGACCGGCACGCCGTATCCGCCGCCGGATTCTTCCGGTGCTCATGGCGCGCCCGCGAAATCACACCCCGAACCGCAAGTTTTCAAACGCGGCCAGTTCACGTTCAACCGCCGGTTCATCGAGACCAAGTTCCCCGGCTTCTTCGGCGTGGCCCGGCGCGAAGTGGACAAGGACATGATGCTCGCCATCAAAACCGCGCGCGGCCATTACGACGCCTCGCGCATCACGCGCATAACCGGCAACGAAATGTACGTCGAGGTCTCGAAGAGCGGTGCGTCGCAGGAAGTGCCCGTGCCTTTCGGCGAGATCATGGAAATCGTCCTCAAACACAAAGACGCTTGAAATTCGTCCGCGTGCCGGTGACTCTGATGCCTCAGCGTTACTGAAAGTCAACCAGAGTCCCGGACATGAAATATCGCACCATCCTGCTCTTCGGCGCGCCCGGCGCCGGCAAAGGCACCCAGGGCAAAATCCTCGGCACCATCCCGAATTTTTTTCACTTCGCCTGCGGCGACGTTTTCCGCTCGCTCTCCGCCGCGAATCCACTCGCCCGCGTGTTCATCGAATACTCCAGCCGCGGCAAGCTCGTGCCCGACGAGCCGACCATTGAACTGTGGCAGCAGTTCATCGAAAACTGCGAGCGCACGGGCCGCTTCCATCCAGACACCGACATCCTCGTGCTCGACGGCATCCCGCGCAACGTCCACCAGGCCGAGATGCTCGCCAACACGCTCGACGTAATGGCGATTTTCTATCTCCACTGTCCCGATTTCCGCAAGCTCGTGGAACGCCTCCAACGCCGCGCGCTCAAGGAAAACCGGCTCGACGACGCCAATCTCAAGGTCATCCGCGACCGCCTGAAAACCTACGACCTCGAAACCAAACCGGTCCTCAATTTTTACGGCCGCAAACTCGTCCACCGCATTGACTCCACCCAAACGCCCGTCCAAGTCTTGGGCGACATTCTCGGGCGCATCGCGAAAGTGCGCGGGATTGACGGCTGATTTTGCTTTAGCCCGCGCGCGATTTCCGTTTGCCTTGGCGCATGGCAAGATTGCGAATCGTCTTCATGGGCACGCCCGAACTGGCGGCGGTCTGCCTGCAAGCCTTGCTCCGCGAGCCCGCGTTCGAAATCATTGCCGTCGTCACCCAGCCTGATCGCCCCAAGGGCCGCGACCTCAAACTCCAGCCCTCGCCCGTCAAACAACTCGCGCTGGCGTGTTCGATTCCCGTGCTGCAACCCGAGAAAGCCCGCGATGAAAAATTTCTCAGCGAGCTGAAAGATTTTTCTCCCGAACTGATCGCCGTGGCTGCGTTCGGCCAGATTCTGCCGCGCGCGATGCTCGAACTGCCCCGCCACGGCTGCCTGAACGTCCACACCTCGCTGCTTCCGAAATATCGCGGCGCCGCGCCCATCCAGTGGGCCATCGCCAACGGCGACGCCGAGACCGGCGTGACGATCATGAAGATGGACGTCGGCCTGGACACCGGCGACATCCTCACGCAACGCACGACGCCCATCGCGCCCGGGGACAATTCGCAAACGCTGCACGACCGGCTGGCGAAACTCGGCGGCGAACTGCTCGTGCAAACCATTCCCGATTACGTCGCCGGCAAAATCATTCCGCAGTCGCAAATCGCCACGCTCGCCACTCACGCCGCCAAAATCAAAAAAGAGGACGGACACATCAACTGGAACTTGCCGGCGCGCGTGATCTGGAATCGCCTGCGCGCCTTCACGCCGTGGCCGGGAGGGTTCACATTCCTCGCGACGCAACCGCAACCGACGCTGCTGAAAATCCTGAGCGCCGAAGTCGCGGAAAAGAACGGAGCGTCCGGACAGATTCTCTCCGCTGACAAATCAGGAATCGTCGTCGGCTGCGGCGAGGGCGCGCTGCGCATCCTGAATCTTCAACGCGAAGGTGGACGACGACTGACTGCACCGGAATTCCTCGCGGGCCATCCCTTGTCCGTGGGAGAAAAACTCGGTCCGTAGCCGCCGACGTCAGGAGGCGGATGGCTGCGGCGAGGAATCCGCCTCCTCACGTCGGCGGCTACGAAAGCTTCGTGTGCGCCGACATGAAACGCTCCACGCGCTTCGCGTCCACCGCACGCGACCAATGCCCGCCCGCTTTGAATTCCGAGCCAACGATGAATCCATCCGCTGACGCAAAAAATGTTTTCAGATTCTCAGCCGATACACCCGAGCCCAGATAAACCGGCAGCCGCGTGCTGCGCTTCACCGCCGCCACGTCCGCCGGTTTCGGCGCGTCACCCGTGACACTGCCCGTCACGATCACCGCGTCGCCGCGCATGAATTCCACCGCGTGCGCTGTCTCGCCCACGCTCAGGTCCGCCGTGATCGCGTGCGAGCTGTGTTTCTTTTTCACGTCGGTCCACACTTGCACGTTCTCCGCGCCGATGGTCCGACGGTAACGCAGCAATTCCGCCGCGCTGGATTGAATGAAACCTTCATCCGCCACGTGCGCGAACGCGAATCCTTCCGCGCGGATGAAATCCAATCCCGCCGCGTGCGCCACGGCCATCGCTTCGAGATTTGCGCCCGCGAGAATTTGCACGCCGCAGGGCAGCCGGCTCGTTTCCTTGACTGCGCGCGCCACAATTGCCATCGCCGCGACGATCTCGGGTCCGACGCGTCCGCGCAGATACGGCGTGTCGTGCATGTTCTCGAGCATCAAACCATGCACGCCGGCCTCGCGATAAATCCGCGCCTCGTGCAACGCCTGCTTCTTGATGTCGGCCAGGCTCAATCCGCTCGCGGGCGTCCCCGGCAGCGCGCCGAGATGGATCATGGCGACGACGGGTTTGGACGTGGAGAAAAGATTTTCGGGTTGGCTCATACGCCGCCGAGTTTAGCGGAGGGAGATTTGAAACCAAGCTCGTTGGAGTTCAACGTTGGAGTTCAAGCTTCAGCTTGTCGGGTTTAACCGCGCCCCGGAACAAGCTAAAGCTTGGACTCCAACAACCGCGCAACTTCGTCCGACGAACGTTGCGTGGCTTGTGCAATCAACCGCACTTGCTCCGCTTGGCCGACGACACGCGGAATGGCGTGACACGTTTTTTCAAAGCCGTGAAAATTCCACAGGTTCGGAAAATCCCGGCACTGCTGCGGCTTCACGGATTGCACGGAGCAATTATTGCCGTCGAGGAAAACACATTCGCCGTTTGGTTTCTCCAGCAGCGTCAGCCCGCGACGATCTGACCGCAGCTTGGTGTAACGCTCGATGAATTCCCGCTCCGCCATTCCCTTGAACGCGGCGAGGCGCGTGATCTCCGCGTCGCTCAAGCGCACCTGGCCCGGCCAGCGGCAGCAGGCGGTGCAACGTTGACACTCGTGAAAGATCGGCACGCGCCGAAGTTACTGGAGTTTTCAACCGAGCCAAGCTGTTCTGAGAGAGCGCGAGAAAATCTTGGGAACATTCAACATTCAACATTCAACATCCAACTCTGAACTTCCGAGCACCCGGACTGTTTGCGGTCATTGAGATTTGAGCGTTGAATGTTGAATGTTCCCAACTCTTCCCCCATTGCCGGTCGAGATGCTGCCCGCGGCGCAAAGATCCCAAGAGCCGATTTGCGCGAACCTCACGCCAAAATGCGTGAAGTTCCCGCGCGACGCTCCTTGGTTGCGCGTGTTTCCCGCACAAACACGCGCGGCACCGTCACTGCTAAAGATTTTTTCAGGAAACAGATTGACTCGAAGGGCCGGTGCAATAAAGTCGCCACTGTTTCACCGAAACAAAAAATCAAACAAAGCAATTATGAAACATCAACGTAAGAAAAACTGGGCGTTCACGCTCATCGAACTGCTCGTCGTCATCGCGATCATCGCGATTCTGGCGGCGATGCTCCTGCCGGCTCTCGCCAAGGCGAAGGCCCGCGCGCAACGCATCAACTGCGTCAACCAGCTCAAACAGATCGGCCTCGGCATCCGCCAGTGGGGGCTGGACAACGGCGACAAGTATCCGCAGTTCGTCACAGCGGCACAGGGCGGCCCTTGGTTGCTCGCCGGCGGCGCGAGCGCAACCATCGCTTCCAGTGCCGGCTCCGGTGCGGGATCTTCGGCTGAAGCCATAAACATCTGGAAGGTCTTCTCGGTTTGTTCCAACGAATTGAACACTCCGAAAATCCTGGCCTGCCCGGCAGAGTTTGACTCCACCAAAGGCCAGTCCACCTCGTTCTCACTGCTCAATTCGGGCACTTCCGTCGGATTCGGCGGCAATACCAACCTGAGCTACTTCCTCGAGGCCAACGCGGACGAAACCAACCCGCAGATGTTCCTCGCCGGCGATCACAACATGGGTGCCGCGACGAGCAGCAACAACAATCCTCCGGCCAATAACACGATTTGGAAGACTACGCTGGCTCCATTTGCCGGCTCGGTTGACGTCGGAACCAACAACCCCGGCGCCGCTTGGGCGGACAACCAGCACTCCAAGCAGGGCAACGTCGTCCTCGCTGACGGCAGCGTGCAGGGCTTCAGCATCTCGCGCTTGCGCGACGCGCTGAAAAACTCCGGCGCGGCTGCGAACAATCGCCTGTTGTTCCCGTAATCCGGAATCGAATTCAAAACGCGAAGCGGCATCCGCAA
Source organism: Verrucomicrobiota bacterium (assembly GCA_004297495.1). Classification (GTDB taxonomy): domain Bacteria; phylum Verrucomicrobiota; class Verrucomicrobiia; order Limisphaerales; family JADLHS01; genus SCTL01. The sequence goes on along the minus strand of SCTL01000051.1, from coordinate 9,114 downwards.
GGATGCCGCTTCTGTTTTATTGGTGACGCGCGGCCGTCCCGGCCGCAGCGGAGGGAAAGCAAACGGGCCGCGGGATTTTCGCTCACTACACTGCAAGGCGACGTGCTGCGGCCGGGACGGCCGCGCGCCATCATCCTGCCGCCGTGCGCCGGATAATCTCCCGCAGCGTCGTCGCCGGTTGAAAACCGATCGTGCGCGCCAGTTTTTCTACGACCGGTTTTCTCCGCCGCATGTCATCAAAACCCGGCGCGTAAGCCTGTTCGTAAGGGATGAACTCAATGCGCGATTTCGAGCCGAGCGTTTCGATGACGCGTTCCGCCAATTCAAGGATCGTCACTTCCTCCGTGCCGCCGATGTTGAAAATCTGTCCGCGCGCGGCGGGCGCGGACTGCAATCGCAGCAACGCTTCCACCGTGTCCAGCACGTAACAGAAGCAGCGCGATTGCTGGCCGTCCCCATAAACCTTGAGCGGCTCGCTCGCGCGCGCGGCGGCGATGAAGCGCGGCAGCACCATGCCGTAACGCCCGGTCTGCCGCGGCCCGACGGTGTTGAACAACCGCGTGATGACGACTGGCAACCCGCGCTCCTGCGCGTAGGCCAGCGCGAGGAATTCATCCATCAACTTCGAGCACGCGTAGCTCCAGCGCGATTGATGCGGCGGGCCGATGAGCAAATCATCCTCCTCGCTGAACGCCGGCTTCTGGCTCTTGCCATAAACTTCCGAGGTGGACGCCACCAGGACCGGCACGCGACGCGGCGCAGCGGCTTCGAGCAAAACCTCCGTCTCGTGCAGGTTGGTTTCCAAAACGTGAATCGGCGATTTCACCACCAGTTCCACGCCCACGGCGGCGGCCAGATGAAAAATGCTTTCCGCGCTCGTGACGAGCTGCGGCAATTCAGCGCACGCCGAGATTTTTGATTCAATGATTCGGAGCGAGGGATTTTTTTCAACGGAGCGTAAGTTCTCCCGGCTGCCGGTGGAAAGATCGTCCACGACGACGACACGTTTGCCTTCGTGAAGCAGACGTTCGACCAAATGCGAGCCGATGAACCCTGCGCCGCCGGTGACCATGACGTGGTGCGTGCTCATGGCGTGGGTATCGTCCGCGTCTCGTTTCGTGTGGACGTTGAATTGGTCACAGCGGCTTCAGTCTTCTGACCGTTGACTTCTAATTCCCCAAACGCCGCCGCCAGTGCCTCCGCCAGTTGCTGCCGATGCTCCGCCGAAGCGATGCGCCGGGCTTCCGCCGGATTGGAGACAAAGCCGCCCTCGATCAAAACCGCCGGGCGTTTTTGCGTTCGCAACACGCCGGGAAACCGCGCCCGCCGCACGCCGCGATCCGCCAGCCCGTCCGCCTTCAGCAAAGCGGATTGCACGCGCATGGCCCAGCGCACGTTGTCGGCGTCGAAGGCGTTGTTGGGAAAAACCTCCCGCGGATTGTCCGGAAAATCACGCGTAATGTCCGACGGCATGCCGGTGGGTGTGAGGCAAAGCGTTTCCAATCCCGGCTGCTCGTGGCCGCTCTCGGCGGAGGAATTGAAATGCAGACTGAGGAACAGGTCGGCGTGATGCCCCTCAGCCACGGCCACGCGGTCGCCGAGCGAAAGGTCCGTGTCGTTCGTGCGCGTCAGAAAAACTTTCCAGCCGCGCTCTTCGAGCAACGGCGCGAGCCGCCGCGCCCAGTCCAGCGTGTATTCCTTTTCCCAGCCGCCCGAGGCGACGTTGCGCGCGCCCGCGTTGATGCCGCCGTGGCCGGGATCAATCACCACCACGCGATTGTCCGCCGCCGCGAAATCATTTTCCAACAACGCCTCAAAATTCTTTTTCAAATCCAGCGAGTGAACGCACACTTCGCGACTCACGACTTGCGGCGCGAAGCCGAGATGCAATTCCACGTTGTTGCACGAAGCGACGCGGCTGCCGACCTGCACCCCGAAAACTTTTCCACCCACCGCAAAGCCATACGTGGGCAGTGGCAACTTGGCGACCAGATGCGGCTCGCTGCCGTGATGGCCGGCAATCCAGCGGCGAAGTGGAATCCAAGCCGGCCCGGACTCAGCGACAGTCGGCGGCGGGAGATTCGTTGCCGGCGCATTTGAGCCAGGAAGTTTGGCGGCGGGCGCGTTGGTGAATTTAGGAAACACCGGCGGCAACCATTCGTTGGTGGAAGTGGCTTGCGGTTTTGACAGCGTGTCCCGTTGCCACGCCGCGCCCTTGCCGGGCGAAGGCGGCGTGCGTTCGGACTGATCTTTCGATGGCGAAGCGCAACCCGCCGCGAGCGCGAGCAACAAACACGAGATTCTGGCCGGCGTGAACACGGCGACATTGTGCGAACGAGCAACCGCGACTCAAGCCAACGTTTTTGTGACCGGGCGTGAACCGAGGCGGTTATTTAAGGAAACATTCAACATTCAACATTCAACGCCCAACATCGAAGTTCTCGTGGATTCGTTTCGCTTGGGTGTTCGGCGTTGAATGTTGAATGTTTCCCTCCCGGCTTCCCGATCTCCGCGTCCTCCGTTCTCTCCTGTTGAAATCTCATCACGGCTCACTGCCGAAACGGCTGGTGTGATTGATAGAGCGCAATCCGCTGTTCCAACCGCGCCGCGAGGTCGGTTTGCCCGAGTTGTTTCGCCGCCGCCAGCGCCTGTTGCGCCGCGCTCACGGCGTCATCGAAGCGCCCGGTCTCGGCGTAAGCGGCGGCCAGTGCGTCCAGCAATGCGGGCTGACGGGCGTCGGTCACGCGGGAAATCTTTTCCACGAGCGCCACGGCCTCGTCGCCGTTGCGGAATTGTGGCTCGGGAGCAGTGGCCAGATTCCAGGCGAGCGCGCCCGCCGCCTCGGGCCACTCGGGCCGCAAGCGCAATGCCTCGCGCAAGTGCATCAGCGCGCAATCAAATTGCCGCAACGCCGCGCAAGCCTGGCCGAGATACAAATGGCCCGGGGCATTCTCCGGCGACGTCTTCAACAAAGTTTCCAGTTCCGTCGCCGCGCCGGCGGCATCGCCACGCAGCAGCAGGCTGCGACCGAGATTGTAGCGCGCATCCTGATTCGCGGGTTCAAGCCGCACCGCTTCGCGAAAATGCTGGAGCGCGTCGTCCAGCCGTCCAAGTTTTTGCAGCGAGAGGCCGAGGTTCAAATGCGCCTTGCCCAACTTGGGATCGAGCTGCAACGCGGTTTCGTAACTCTGGATCGCTGTCGCGTGATCACCACGCCGCGCGAGCGCGCCGCCGAGATTGCTCCAAGCCTCGGCGTACTTCGCGTCGAGTTGCACGGCGCGTTCGAGACACGGAATCGCTTCCTCGATCTGGCCCGCGGTGACGAGTTCCGCGCCGAGATTGCACCAGGCTTTCGCAAAGTTCGGATTCCGGCGCGTCACCTCGCGATGCGTGGCGATCGCTTTGTTCAAGTCGCCGGTGCGCGCGAACGCGACGCCGAGATTGTTGCGAAAAACAAAATCCTCCGGATCGAGACTCGCGGCTTTCGCGTAGGCATCCACGGCATCCGCGAATTCGCCCAGCGCGCTGAGGGCCACGCCGAGGCTGTTGAAGGCTTTCGCCGATTTCGGATGATCGCGGAGCGTGTCGAGCTGCCAGCCCATCGAGAGGTCGAGATGTTCGCGCGCGAGATTCGTCTGGCCGAGCCGCGCCAGCACCACGCCGAGCGACATCCGGGATTCTGGGTCGCGGGGATTGAGCCGCACCGCCTCGGCGTAATTCGTGCGCGCTCGTTCGAGCTGATTGTCCGCCTCGTAGAGATAACCGAGGTTGCAATGCGCCTGCGCGTTGTCGCGTGTCACGGTCACGGCGCGATTGAACAGCGCGTAGCTGTCGCTCCAGAAACCGATCTGCCGGCTCGTGAGCCACGCGCACGCGACGAGCAGCAGCAGCGCGGCGATTCCGCCCGGCACGCGTGCGGCGCGATGGCGGGCAAACCATTCCGCCGCGAGCCACACCAGCGCGATGAACAGGCCGATGTAGGAAAAATAGGTGTAACGATCCGCCATGGAAGTGCTGCCCACTTGCACGAGGCCGACGACGGGCACGAGCGTGCCCAGAAACCAAGCCCAGCCCACCGGCAGAAACGGCCGGGTGCGCGCGGCTTTCACCACGACGAACGAAATCGCCACGAGCAAAAGGACTGCGCCACCGATTTGCCAGCCGGGCCACGCCTTCGGTAGCGGATAAATTGCCGCCAAATCCACCGGCCAGAACAAATGGCCGAGGTAGCGCGCGTAAGCGACGACGGCGTTGGCCAGTCGCGCGGAGAGCGAAAGACTTGTCACCTCCACCACCGCGCCGCCGGTTTTTTGCGCGACAAACGTGGCGATGCTCGCCGCCAGCGAGAGCAGGAAGAACGGAATTTTTTCCACGAGGAACGGACGCCAGCGGGAAAGTTGAGAGTTGAAGGTTGAGAGTTGAGAGTCGAACACTCCGGCATCGTCCTCGGACGCGGGGCTTTGGACTTTGGACTTCAGACTTTGGACTTCAGACTTTGGACTGATTCTCCCGAGCGGCCAGTAGTCGAGCAGCAGCAGCACGAACGGCAGCGTCACGTACATGCCCTTGCTCAACAGACTCAGGGCGAAGAAAAGCAGCGCGAGCCAATAATGACGTGACGGGTGACGAGTGACGGGTGACGAGATGGCGGCATCGCTCGTCACCCGCCACCCGTCACTCGTCACGCATCTGACATGCGCGCCGAGCGCGAGCAGCACGAAGAACGTGCTGAGCACGTCCTTGCGTTCGGAAATCCACGCCACGGATTCCACGTGCGCGGGATGCAGCGCGAACAACGCCGCGACCGCCAGACTCGGCCACTCGGCGCGCGTCAATCGCAGCAGCAGCAAGAAAAGTAAAAGCGCATTGGCGGTGTGCAGCGCGACGTTGACGAGATGATGCGCGCCGGCGTCGTTGCCGAAAAACTGGCAGTCGAGCATGTGGGAAATCCACGTGAGCGGATGCCAGTTCGCCGCATAGGAATGCGTGAAGGCCCAGCCGATTTTTTCCCAACTCACGCCGCCTTGCACGTGCGGGTTGAGTTGCACGTAGGCTTCGTCGTCGTAAGTCACGAAGCCAAATCCCGCGACCGGCGCGTAAACCGCCAGCGTGATTACGGCGAGTGCGAGCGCGGCGGCCCAGCGCCATTGCCGGTTTGATTCGGAATCCATCGGCGGCAATCTACGGAAACGCGCCGGTCACAAAAGCCAAAACAAAATTGCAAAGCGCGGCGGTCGCGCCATCATTTGCCGGCGAACCGGCAACCGGTCCGCCCAACGCTTGAAAATTCTCGTCGCCATCACCGGAGCCAGCGGCGCGCTTTACGCGCAACGCCTGCTCGACAATCTCGACCCGCGCCAGCACGAACTCCACGTCGTGCAGAGCAACTACGCGCAACAGGTCATCGCCGAGGAACTGCCCGGCGGCCTGCGCCTGCCCGCCGGCGTGAAATCGCACGGGTTGAAAAGCATGAACGCACCCTTCGCCAGCGGCTCGAATCCGCCGGACGCCATGGTGGTGATTCCCTGCACGATGGGCACGCTGGGTCGCATCGCGCACGGTTACAGCGAAGACGTCTTGCTGCGCGCGGCGGACGTGGTGTTGAAGGAAAAGAAAAAGCTAATCCTCGTCCCGCGCGAAACGCCGCTCAGTTTGATTCACGTCAAAAACTTTGAACTGCTGTTGCTAGCGGGCGCGACGATTCTGCCGGCGAATCCCAGCTATTATTCCGGCGCGAAGACCGCGACTGAATTGGCCGATACGGTTGTCGCCCGCGTGCTCGATCATCTCGGTGTGCCGAACCAACTCGCGCCGCGCTGGACGGAGGAGAAAGAGTAGAGGATGGAAAATGGAAGATTGAGGATGGAAAGACAACGGCAGTATCCAATTTCAGCATGAGCGCCGCGCCATCCTCCATCTTCAATCCTCTATCCTCGCTGAAGAAATGGGGCGGCTTCGTGCGGTTCTCGCACACGATCTTCGCCCTGCCCTTTGCGCTGGCGGCGATGCTCATCGCGGCGCGCGAGAATCGCGGCTGGCCGGGTTGGAAAACTTTCCTGCTGATCCTCGCCGCGATGGTTTGCGCGCGGACTTGCGCGATGGCGTTCAACCGGATCGCGGACCGCAAGTTCGACGCATTGAATCCGCGCACAGCCAGCCGGCATTTGCCCGCGGGCAGCGTTTCGCTGGCGAGCGCGGTTCTGCTTTGCGGTGTCTCCGGCGCGGGACTGGTTGCTGCGAGTTACTTTCTGAACCCGCTTTGCTTCTGGCTCTCGCCGGTGGCGCTGGTGGTGATTTGTTTTTACTCGCTCACCAAACGATTCACGGATTACACGCACGTCTTTCTCGGCGTCGCGCTCGCGCTGGCGCCGGTCGGCGCGTGGCTGGCGGTGAAGGGCGCGGAAGTTTCGCCGCTGGAAATTCTGCAAATGCTCACGCTGGCCGTCGCCGTCGTGTTGTGGCTCGTGGGCTTCGACATCATTTACGCGTTGCAGGATTACGAGTTCGACAAATCTCACGGGCTGCGCTCGCTGGTCGTGGCGTGGGGACCGAAGAACGCGCTGGCCGCCGCGTTTCTCGCGCATCTGATTTTGTGCGGACTGCTTTTTGGATTCGGATTCCTGTGCCGCTTCAAACTCGCGTATCTCATTGGCTGGTTCATCATCGCGGGCTGCCTGATGATGGAACATTGGATCGCGCGACGGCGCAGTTTGAACTGGATCAACCTCGCGTTCTTCCGGCTCAACGCGGTGGTGAGCATGGTGTTTCTCGCCGTGGTCGCCGCCGAGGTGATTTTCAAAGGCGGATTCCGTTTGCGTTAGAACGTTTTGAATAAGGGTGCAACCTCACGCAAAGGGCGCAAAGACCGCCAAGGAAAATGTTTTCATATCCTTTGCGTCCTTCGTGCCCTTTGCGTGAGAATGATGGCGGCAACGCTTCAACTTCGTCCGCCCAGTTCTCCCGTGAGCAGGTGGCGTTCGCTCCATTCACTTCATCCAGACTGGTCAGCGCGCGGGGAATCCTGTTAGTCTTTCGTCATGGGACGTCAATGGTTACATGCCAAACGCCTGGTCGCCGGCCTCAAGAAAGGCCGCACGACCAGCAAACTTGTTCGCGAAATTTCCGTCGCCGCCAAAATGGGCGGAGCGGATCCGGCGATGAATCCACGCCTGTTCACTGCCGTCGAGAAGGCGAAGAAGGAGAGCGTGAACAAGGACGCGATCCAACGCGCCATCAACAAGGGCGCGGGCATCGGCGACGAGAAACTCGTCATGGAGCACGTGGTCTTCGAGGGCAAAGCGCCGCACAACGTGCCGGTCATCGTGGAAGTTTACACGGACAACGTGAACCGCACCGCGCCGGAAGTGCGCGTGCTCTTCAAGAAAGGCGTGCTCGGCACGGCGGGCAGCAACAAGTTTTTGTTCGATCACGTCGGCCTCGTTGAAGCGCATCATCCTGATGCGAACGTGGATCGTGAAGGCGCGGCCATCGAGGCGGGCGCGAACGAAGTCGAGCCGCTCACGTCGGAGCAGAACGATGACATTCCCGAGGGCGCAGCCGGCGCGAAATTTATCTGCGACCGTGCTTCCGTGGCTTCGGTGGCCAAATGGCTTTCGTCGAACGGGTGGACCGTCGTGACGAGCGAATTGGGTTACGTGCCGAAACAATTTCCCGAACTCACCGAAGCGCAGAAGAATGACGTCGGCGAATTTCTGCACGAACTGGACGAGCACGACGACGTGCATCGCGTCTGGGCGGCGATCAAGTAAAATAGGTCACTTGAATCGAATCTGGTTCGTCGAAAGCATGACCGGGTGCTTCCAGCGCGCGTCTTGAAGTTGCACCATCACCGCGTATCCGGCCGGGTTCACCTCTGTGATCGTTCCGGGAATCCATTTTCCCGTCCAGTTCGCCAACACATTGGCGCCCGCCACGAGTCCGACCGGCGAGGCGCTGCGGGCCGTGATCGCTGCCGTGCGCGCCGAGGCGTAAACAACGCCCGGCCAGTTGGTCGGCACGCCGAGTTGCGCGAGCACTTCCTCGTCGAGTTCGCCCAGCTTGATTCTGCCGCCGCCGATGCCAGCTTGATAATACACGCCGCCCGGATCGGCTTTGATCAACTTGATGCCCTCAAAGACGTGGCCGGAAAGATTGGTGATCGTCACGACTTTTCCGCCCAGTTCCACCATGTCCGGAATCGCGCGTGGGGTCGTCGCCGGTTCGCGCGTGGGATTGGCTGGAGACGCTGACGGGGCTGGCGCAGTTGAAGTTTCCGTTCGCCTGGTCGGTCGCGGCGTTTGCGTGGCGGGGCGCGAGGCGGCGGTGGCTTCGCGCCGTTCGCGCGCCCGGTCCGCGCTCCAAGTCAGGAGGTTCATCGCTCCGGCAAATGCCGCCAGGGCGACCAGCACGGACAATCCGATGATCACCGGCTTGCGTTTCAACCACGGCGTTGCGTCCTGCGTGAGGTGTCCGCCCCAAAGCCGGTAGAGTCCCTCGCGATCCAACGGCACTTGCGCCATGAAAGTTTCCAATTCCTGCCACTCCGCTTCCGGAATGGACGCGAAGACGCGCGCGATTTCCTCCTCGCTGTCCACGAAGCAGTTCACGACTTCCGGATCGAAATCGCGCCAGGCAAATTCCCGCACCGGCCCGTAGTAGAGTGCGATGGTGGCCACGCGCATTCCATCTGTTGCCGGGCCGCCGAGCATTTTGCCGAGCGGTTGTTTCACGACCTTGACCGCCGGACGGTAAACGTTCGCGCCGAAAACCAGATCGGTGTGCGCCGCCACCAGATCTTTTTCCGCCGAGACGATGATGCCGGGACTGATGCAGCCGGAATAAAATTTTCGTTTCGCATCGCGGAGGGTGTGCCACACCGTCAGCGGAATTACGCCGAGGATCACAATTCCGGGGACGGGATGAACGCGGAGCAGCAACCACAGGCCGAACAAGACGAAACAAATCTCCAGCACGATTAACGCCGGTCGCGCCGCGTACCACTTGAGCAAGTTGGGACGCAGCCGGCCGGGATTGCTCGCGAAAGTGTCCTCGTAGCTGCGCGCAGCCGGAGGGCCGGAGGGTGGACGCGAGCCTGCGGTGTTTCTCCGTGGTGGC
>SCTL01000546.1 GCA_004297495.1 Verrucomicrobiota bacterium | reverse complement strand
GAGGCGGATGCCAGCATTGAGCATCTCCATCCCAAATCTCGTGGTGGCACCAGCACGGAGGACAATGAAGTGGTTTGTCACAAAACACTGAATCACGTCTTCGGCAGCATGGGTCTCAAAGACAAATTCGCCTTTGTCCTGAAGTCCGCCGGTTCGATCAAGTGCCCAAAGAAGTGACGGCGCTGATCACAGCCCCCTCAACTTCATCTCCCTGATCTGACGCGACTTCGTCGCCACCAGATACCGCAGCGCGTCCGCCGCGTCATCGCCGCCAACTCCGTCCTCATCGGCGTCCACTTTGAGCACGTCCTCGGGCCGGTTCGGGTCGTGTTGCAGTGCCGGCAGCGTTTCGATGAGTCGCGCGCAGCGTTTGTGAATAAACAGCGTCGGACGCACGCCGCCTTCTGCGAGGCCGACGTTCGGCTCACCGAACCCTTGCATCACTTCCGCCCAACCATGCACGCGGTCCGTGTTCGCCACGCGCAGCGTGATGCCATGTTTCTCGTACTGCCCGGCAATGGTCGTTCCGTCGCTCTGACGCGAGAACACGTCCGCGCCGGCCACGAACCGTTGCAGGTCCGAGAGCATGAGCGGTCGCGTTTGCACTTCGGCTTGCGACCGCATGGACAAGCGCGGTTGACCGCGCATTGCCACAACGCCGTTCATCTGATGCCGTGCCACCATCGCCTTGATCGCTTCGGCGTGGCGTTGCGGCAGCCACAGTCGCGCCGCGTGTTCATCCACGATGAACGTGTTGCCGTCGCCGTCGCGACAGCCGAGCAGCACCACCGTGTAATGCGCGAACCCGTAGTCCAGCGCCGCGAACCATTCGCGCGCCCGCGTGTCGTCGAAGTCCTCGATGACGTGCACCTCGCGCCGCAGCGTCGTGAAATACTGTCCGGCGGCGATGTCCCAATCGCCGTCCAGCCACGCGCGCTTCTGCCAGCCGCTCAGATGTTCCAGCACTTTGCGATACTCCGGGTTGTTGAACGAGTTGTCGCTCACGCGCGCCGGAATGAATCGCGTCTCATCCTCCTTCGCGCCCTGGAAAGGGACGATGAACTTCGTCCGATACCACGCGTGCCCCACGCCGCCCGGGTTCGTCGTGGAATAAATGCGCGGACGCCAGTTCGGTTTGCTCGTGCGGCAGCACGTCGTAATGTCCTGATACTTCCGCGCCGTCAACGTCGTCGCCTCCTCGATCCCGATCACGTCGTATTCGAGTCCCAGGTAAGCATCAATGTCCTTCTCGTTTTGAAAATGACCCGCAATGATGCGCGAGCCGTTGTTGAACGAGAGAATGCCGCGGAAAGCGGAGAAGTCGTGCGGCAGTTGATTGAACAACCGCCGGCGCAAATCCTCGAAGTGCTCCAGGTTTGCCTTGCCGACTTTGCGCAGCAAAAGGCATTTCAATCCCGGCACGCGCTGGCAATCATCCGCGCCCATCTGCGCCAAAAGCCAGTGCGACTTGCCACCGCCACGCGCGCCACCGTAACCGATGGCCGTCGGTCCGTCCGGTTGGTCGCACAATCGCGCGGCGGCGCTGGCGATGAGTTGCCGTTCCTGCAACAGCACTTTTGCCGTGATGAAATTGCGTGTTTGATCTTCCGGACAACCCGCCACCACCGCTGCATTCAAAAATGTTTCTCGTTCAATCATGGCTTCACCTCCTCGACATCCACCACTGCCTCTTTCGCAATTTCAGCTTTCAGCGTTTCAGCTTTTGGCCCGTATGCCTTGCGGATCGCAATCTCCCAATCCACATCAATCGTCGCGGTGAGATGCGCGTTCACTTCCTTGATTTCCGACGGCATCCCGGCGGCGAACTGTTTGAGCCGCATCGCCAGTTCGATCCCGCGCACGATGCTCTCGAAACCCGGCACGCGGGACGAGTTGCGCCAGCGCTCCAGGAACTCATCGGCCATCGCAATCAAATCGTTCGCCTTCTGCCACGCTTCGCGTCGGATCGGCTCATGCGTCTTGTGCCACTCCACGGCCTTCTCGATCGCCACGCCCTCGATGGCCTTGCGCTCCAAGTCGGCCAGGTGTGCCGCGTGCGCTTGCACCCGCGCCGGCCAGTCGAACTTGCGCGACCATTTTTCCATCATCCGTTTGCTTTTCCCGAGCTTGTCGGCCACGACCGACAGTGATCGTTCCGACCCGAGTTCGAGGTAAGCCTTGAACGCCGCGAAAGCCTTGCTGCTCTCGCGCGGCTGTTGTTCAAACACCAGCGCAGTAGTTTTTCGTTCGATTGAATTCACGTTCTCGTTTCCTTCTTTTCTCATCAGTCCGCTCACGCCAACGGCAGTGAGAGAAGGGACACCCGACCCTAGGGAGGGTGTTCCCTTCTTCTCTGCATGCGTTTTGTCTTTAGGTCTCATTCCTTTATAGGCATGTGAGCCATTGAGCCTTCGCCGCGCTCCGGCTCGCCAACTCCCTGATGCGCAGCCCAGTAAAGCCCGCCGGACTGGCAAATCACTTCTGCCTCCTTCAACCGGTTCAAATACCGCTTGGCCGTGGCCGGGCTCATGCCCAGTTGCGACCGCGCGGTTTCAATCACGGCGCTGAAACTTTTGGGCTTATCACCCAGCGCGGCTTCGACAAATTCCTTGTCCGAACAAACCTTGTTCTTCGACTGTGGCCGGCGCAGCGCATCCGGGTTCAAGTCGGCGGCCAGTCGCATCAGGGGATAATCCCACGACACCACGAACTCGGGCAGTTGCGGCAGGTTGCGGAGGATGCTCGTAACGGTGAAACAGTTTTCCTCCTCGTGCGGTGTCAGCACGACGATGCTGTCCGGGTCACGCGCCCATGCACCCGCACCGCTCATGCGGTCCATCGCTGACTTCGCCGTGCTGTCGCCTTTGGCGAAATGATGCGCGACCACAACGGCAGCGCCGGAGCTTTTTGCCATCGCTTCCAACTCGTTCATCAAGCTGGCGATTTCACCATTGGCGTTCTCGTCACGATTGCCGAGAACCTTGTAAGCCGGGTCGAGAATGATCAGGCCGAACTGATGCTTGGCCAGTTGCTCCTCGAGTTTCGGGCGGAGCAGGGTGAGGTCCGCATTGTGTCCGCGCAGATTCCAGAGGTGCAACGTGTCGCCCATGCCCTTGCAATCGGATCGCGCGGCACACAGCGCATTGACGCGTTGCGCAATCGCCCAATCGTGCAGCTCGAAATTGATATAGACCACCGGCAGCTTCTCGCAGCGCCGTCCCCACCACGGCTGACCGCTCGCCACCGACAACGCCAGGTCCAGCAGACACCACGACTTGTTCGACTTGCTCGTGCCGCCCAGGATCATCTTGCACCCTTGGTGCAAGATGCCTTCGATGATTTGCGGCGGCGCCGGCGTCGCCACTGCCGCAAACTGCCGGAGCGAAACAATCTCCGGCAACGCTGGCGGCACAGCGCCCAAGTCAACTGCGATGTCCACTTGCTCAGACACGCAAAACCTCCATCATTCCCGCGTGAGGCTGACACGCAAAAAACTTGCCATCGCGGTTCTGGTTTGCGCCGCAGTGATTGCGTTGATCGTGACACTTTCTCCAGACAATGAGCCGAGCTACCAAGGCAAGAAGCTCTCGCAGTGGATTGAAAGCGACCATGGTCGCACAGGCGCTTTCACGCGGCCTGAACTTCAGGAAATCAACCGGCCAGAGATTCAGGCGGTTCGTACGATTGGAACAAATGCATTGCCCTTCCTGCTGAATTGGATTCGCTACGAACCGTCGCCTTCGAAGGCCAAGCGCGTCCTTGCCCAGATCCTCGAACGATTCGGCTTGGAAATCTGGAGTGATCCGGGCGCAGTCCGTGCCAACCGCGCTGCGGCGGGCTTTGCCATGCTTGGACCTGTCGCCAGTCCTGCCATTCCGGAACTCGCCAAGCTTGCGAGTGCGTCGAGCGGCAGTGAAACACCACGTGTGGCGACCTACGCGCTCGTCGCCATAGGTCCGACCGCACTGCCAGCGCTCGTAGAAGTTATCAAGAACACGAACGCCGTGGCACGCTATGATGCAGTTAGCGATCTCAATTATGCGCTCCGCAAGTTCGGCGCCGACGCATATCCAATCCTGATCGAATGTCTCGATGACGCGGACCCGAAAGTGGCCCTTGAAGCTGCCGACGCACTGGCGGAAGCGGGAGTTGAGCCAGCCATTGTCTGCGTGAAGATTACAAGGCATTTTCACCATCCGGATTGGCTGCAGCGTCTGCGTGCTCTTCAGATCGTGGGCCGTTACCGTGGGCAAGCACGCGAGCCGACGCGCACCATTGTCCCGGATTTGGTAGCAAGGCTCGCTGATACAAACTCGATAGTGCGAAAACAGGCTGAAAGCCTTCTCCGAAGAGTCGCCCCCGAAGTCCTCACCAACGTGCCCGCGCCGTGACGCTCCGCGCCTCTGCGCCTCGGCGGTGAAATGATTCAGAGCCGGCGTTCGCTCCAGTTTGGTCGCGATGTCCACTTGCTCAGCCACGCAAAACCTCCATCCTTCGCTTGTGATGTCGAAGCGCCGCAAGTTTGTAATCGCCGTGCTGTTCTGTATGAGTGCGGTCGCGGTAATCGCTTTTCTCGCGCACCGACAGGACCCCGAGCCGGCCTATGCTGGACACCCCCTGAGCTTTTGGGTGGAGATCCTTGGCAGGCGCTCGCCGCCTTGGGGCGACACGCAAGGCGCAACCAACGCTATCGCTCATATCGGGCCCGCCTCGCTCCCGCTCCTTCTCAAGTGGATCCAACACGAACCAGCCCAATGGAGAGATAAGCTCGCCGCTCCGCTCAAGAGACTTCCGTACGAATGGACTCACTGGCTTTCCGCCTGCATCGCCCAAGAGCGATCTGAGCAACTCGCCATCGGAACCTACGAGGCCTTTCACATTCTGGGGACAAGGGCCACACCAGCCCTCGAGGACCTGTCCCGGCTGATGAACGCTACCAACGCAACTGCGACGTCTGCTAGGGCCACAGAAAATCTGGGATGCCTTGGAACAAACGCCCTCGCGGCTCTTCTCGCCGTTATTCAAGATCCACGCCACCCTCGCCAGTGGCAGGCCGTTGCCGCCGTGGGAAGCATGCCTGACATGGGCGACGCCGCCAAACTCTCCGTTCCTGCAATAATTGCATGCATAGGTAACACGAACGACGAAACCCTTTCGCTCATGGCAGTCAACGTGATAGGCAGGCTCAGAGCCGCTCCTGACCTCTCCGTTCCAGCTCTGGTCTGCTGCCTGCAAAGCACGAACGCTATAATCCGAATTTCGTCTGCCGAAGCCATCGCGGCTTTTGGAACGCAGGCCACCAGCGCCATCCCGGCCCTTACTAACATGTTGACGGACCCCGACCCCGAATTGCGCGACTGCGCCGCTAAGACCCTCCATGAAATCGCACCCTCCACATTTACCAATGTGCCTCCGCCACATCACATAGACTGAAACCTTTCGCATTCCACTTACTCCTTCAACCACACGAGCCGTTGCAATTTTCCATCGCGCCACGCACCAGGCACGCGCACCGGTTGCGAATACGTGAAAACTTTCGGGTCACACCCGAACGCCGTCAGTCCTGCCTTGAGCCGTGCCTCCATCGTCCGGTTGCGCGGCGCATCAAACCACGCGTGCAAACTTTTGCCCGCCGTATCAATGATGCAGTGCAGCCGATACCGCAGCCGCCGATTCAAATACGCGAACACCGCGCCGACTTCGTCCTTCGCCAGCGTATCGCTCTCGATGACGAGGAAACGTTGCCCGTTCAAATTCTCATTGCAGCGACGGAAGCTGCCCGGCTTGAAGGCCGAGCCGCAGGTGAAATTCCCCATGCACGGCCCGATCTGATACCAGTCCGCAATCGGGCGGAAATGCGTGCGATGTTCCGGCTTGCCCGAGCTGAACACGTCGCCAATCCATACGTGACAATGCGCCGGCCAGAGTTTCAGCCAGGTGCGAAACTGGTCCTCCGCATCGCGCTCGCTCACTTGCAGTGGCGAGTCCGCGACGATCTGGGCAAACGGCCAGTGAAACCGCTCGAACATTTCCGGCGCGAATCGCTCCGCCATCACGCGCACCGTTTCGAGAATCACTTGCTCGCCGCCGTCGCGACCTTCGGCCCGCGCTCGCGCTTGCACTGCTTCGCGCGGCAACACCTCGCCGCTCGCTTGCAGCACATCGCCATTCCGCAATACGCGGCCACCCGGCAACGCAATCTCCCAGCTCCAATCTCCCAGCTCCCTGCGCAGTCTCCGGTTCGCTTCCGCGACAACTGGCGAACACGACGCGTGAAAGCAATAGATCGTCGGCGCACCGTCCACGCTCACGCGGCAATCTTTCTTGCCGTTCTGTTGCGTGTGCAGGGCTTCGCCAGGGCAACGGCAGAAACCGGAGACCTCCGTCTGCCAGTCCACCGCGCCGACGATGCTCGCCGCCACTTGTCGCGGATCGTTCACGGCTAAAAATTGAGTTCCGGTTCACAATGTTGTTTCGCGGCGCGGATGAAGTCGGCGGGCCGTTTCAAAATCTCCTTCGCGATGTGCGGCGGCAGATGCAGCAGCGTCGCCGCGCCGTAGCGGTCCTTGATGAATTGCAAAATTATTCCCTCGACGCGCACATCGCCGCCAAGCAATCGGTGCAACCGCTCCACGGTTTGCACCGACAACCTTCCCGTCGCCGGATTTGAAACGTCACCCTCTCCGCGTTGATCGGTGAAGGGCATTGATGAAGTGTCGAAACTCATTTGCCCCTCACACGGCGGGCAAGAATCGCCCGCGCACCAGGTGCTTGTTCAACAGCGCGGTCCGCACCAGTTCCACATCGAAGAACACCAGACGCCCCAACCGCACGAAAGGGATCGCCCGGGTTTCAGTCTGCGTTCGCAGCCACCGCAAACTCGGCCGCGATTCCGGCGTGAACAACGCCTCCAACAACTGTTGCGCGTTCACCAATTTTCCGTCCAATTTCAGTTCGTTCATATCGCTACTTCTCACTTTGTCTTTGCCGCCCCTTGAAAATGGCGTCAGCAGCGGCGGGTTGATGCGGGCGCAGGTTCATGTCATTGTCCTGTCATGAAGAAAGCGCTGGGGATAATCGGCACGGTGGTGGCGTTCCTTCTCGTCGCGTGGTGTGCGTATCCCGGGCGAATCCTCTTCAACCGCTGGCGAATCGAGCGCAGCTACAAGGCCGCTGGCTACACAATGCAGCCGGGATGCAATGGTGGCTGGGCCAACCAGGCCATGTTCAAACTCTACTCGCTCAGCAACGACCTTGAGGAGGTTCAGCAGGCGACCATACCGGACACCAACGAACTGGCCCGGCTTCAACGGGAAATTGTGGCGGCGCAAAAAGAGTTCGAATTTCGGAACGAAGACTGCCGGAAACGAGGTCACGTCGACACGATTCCGGTCAAGCTGCTGAGCAACGTTTCGCCCAAATAGACTCTTTGCTCGTGTTCCGCGCCTCCGCGTCTCTGCGTTGAAATAATCCGTGTTCATTTCATGTGGTTCGTGTGTTTCGTGGTTGAACCTTGGCTCTCAGTTCAGCGCGCTCCGCTGCCACTCCAGATGTCGCCGGAAACGTCGCCACTTTTCCCGGCGGGAGTGCGCTTGGGCACGCCGCACCAGCCAGCGATACGTCGCGCAAAGCAGTCGAAACCACAGCTTGTCGAGTTTGCGAATCATTGGATTTCCTCCACTCACGCCGCCAGCGGCAGCGCTGCCGGATCGTAGTTGTTCTCGATCACCCACAACCGCCGCGCCGCTTCAAACGCCGCCCAACCGCGCTCGGCTTCTTCCTCGCTCCAGACGTGCTCAATCGGTGCGGACGGCTCGTTGGAGTTGACGATCAGGTTCATGCACTTCACCGGCTCGCCGAGTGCGCGCCGATACGCCGAGAGTTGGTAACACCAACTCTTGTAAGGCGTGAACTTCGTGCCGGGCTTCAGCTTCGTGGTTTTGAAATCCACGAGCGTCAGGCCGTGCGCGGGATGCTCGATCAACAGGTCCGCAGTGCCGGCGTAGCCCCACTCTTGATGCACGAGAACTTTTTCCGTCCAGCGCAACGCGAGTGCGTTCGCCTGATACCAATCGCGATAATGCCGCAGCCATTCCGCCGCCGGATGCTTCGGATCAACCTCCAGCGAGTGCGCGACGCGCTCCGCTCCGTTGTGAAACGCCGTGCCGAAGTCGGCAGCGCCATCGCGTGTCGTCAGCGAGTCCTCGACGACACGCTTGGCGAACGCATCTTCGGATTCACCGGCGATGCGCGGCAGCGTGAGCGCCGCCATCACGGCTTGCTCTTGCAACCAGGCCGTGAGTTCCGGCTTGGCGATGATGCTGATGATGTTTGTCACGCTCGGCACGAGACCGAGCTTGCGCGCATCACGCAATGTGGTCGGGCGGGGCTCGCCTTTCGCGGAGAGGACGGAGTGCAAAGGCACTCCGTCCCGTTGATACCAGTGAGCTGAATCAGGTGAGAACAGTTTCATAGGCCGGTTGTGTTGTGCCCGTTCCGCCAGACGGCCACGCCGCCTTTTGATTTCACGAGACAGTGGGAAATACTGCCGCGCCGCATGTCCGCCAGGACGTTGTCGAGCATCTGTTGCTCTTCCGGCAGTCGGTATGGGTTCGTCAGCGCGCGGTAGCCCGCCGCTCTCGCCGTCCTGGAATCCGTCAATGTCGAGTTCTTCATGGGATGATGTCCACGTATTCGGTTTCGTGTGGTTCGTGTGGTTCGTGATTAAAACCCGACTTCAGGATCGAAGTCCGCTGGCGGCGGTGTCGCCGCGTTGCTTTTGGCCGGCACTCCCTCTCCGCTCTGGGGAGAGGGCAGGGGTGAGGTGCGCGGCGCAGCCGCATTGGGTGCAGGCTGTGCCTGCCCGGTCTGCTTCGCTTTCCACTCGGCGAAACGCTGACGCGCCGCCGCCGGATCGTAAGTGCCACTTGCCGCGACTTTCTTGGTGGGCTTCGACACCGCATCAATCGAGGCATACGTCTTGCCCGTCATGTTTTGCTGGTGCGAGATGACCAGCGTGCAGCACGCGCCGAGCAGCTTCGCGAGATCAATCGTCTCGCCCGGCACTAGCGGACGACCGCGCCACTTGCCCAGGAACTCCGCCAGCTTCGCTTTCGGATGCAGCGACGCGGTGAAGTTTTTCGAGACGGTGCAGTTCTTCCCGTCCTCGGTTTTCTGCTCGCTCTCGAAAACGAGCTTCACCTTGTTGACCATTTTCTTCTGACCTTGGAACTCAGTCTCGACGAGTCCGAGATCCATCACGTCCACACACACGGCGGGGTGGATGCCTTCAGGGTGCGGCTTGAAATCGCCGCTGTCTTTGCATTGCAGGACCATGTTGCTCATACGTTCTCCGTTCTTTCGTTTTGTTTTGGTTTTGGTTGACCCTCCGGCGGCAACACGCCGCGGAGGAAATTGAAGTAGGTTTCGGCGCGCATCGTGATGAGCCACGGCGCGTGGTTGCGACGGTGCGCGACGATCCACGGCTTGCCGCCGCAATCGCCCTCGGCTTGCACGCACGCGTCGGTGAGGTTGAGATTCTGAACGCGCTTCACCTCGACGTGCAGCCACGCGAGCGCTTCGCTTACGACATCGGGGGAATCCGGCGAACCGCTGAATTGCTGACCGCGCCGCGCATCGAAACCGTGCTCGCGCAACAGCGATGCAAATTCACGTTCGCCAACTTTGCCTTTGCGCCTGGAATTCATTGACCGCCTCCCGTCTCACGCGTCGGCGTTGAACTTCCGCCGCGACGAATCGTGAACTTCTCGGTGAGCGCCTTGAC
>SCTL01000545.1 GCA_004297495.1 Verrucomicrobiota bacterium | reverse complement strand
GAGCTTTGGATTTGCTTATGCGAATTAAGGGGCGATTCCCTCGAAGGTTTGAAACTTCGGACTTTAGAGTAGTCCCCATAGCCGTGAGTGCTGCCATCCGTATCAAGGGACGCTCCTTTGCGTCTATGAACCGCACTCTTCGCTCTCTCCAGATCTCCGAAACGTGTGAAATGATGAGTTTATGAACGGCAGCCTCCTCTACCTTTCGCGCGGCGATTCCAGCGAAGTCCCGCACGGCGAGATTTGTCTCCCTGCGCTCGCAAAAGCTGGCTGGGAAATTGAAGTCGTCGCCCCGGGCGCGACCAATTCCCTGCTCGATTCAGTGCGACCGTATCCGCATCGCGCTCGTGAACTGCCGCGCGGCGGTTTCAAAGGCGAACTGGCGATGCTGCGCGAACTGTTGAGCGCGCGCTTTGGAAGTTACGATTTAATTTACATCCATTCGCAGTCGCTCAGCGCCCGCGCCTATCTGGCGTTGCTCGGTCCGTTGTTCGGCAAGAAACTGGTCTATCACAACCCGGATTATTACGACCCGTTCAATCATCCGTTTTACTTCTGGCTGGAACGCCGCTTCTGCCGGAAGCTCGATCTGTATCTCAACAACGAATTTCACCGTGCGTACCTCACCCGCGCGGCGTATGGCGTGAAGTGTCCGATCGTGACCGTGCCCATCATGCTGCCGGCGTGCTGGCCGTTTCCGAAACCGGACGCGGAACTTCGCCGCGAAATGGCCGGCGGACATGATGACGCCTTCGTTCTGATTCTGCACGGCGGCTACGGCGAGATTCGGATGACGCCGGAACTTTTCGAGGCGATGCGTCTGCTACCGGAAAATTTCCGACTGGTGATGTTCGACCGTGACCATCGCAAGGCGGAAGTGGATCGCAAGCTGGACGAGCTGGGCATCGCAAATCGCGTAGTGCGCTATCCGCGCATGAACGTGCGGCAACTCGCGCGCTACACCATGAACGCCGATGCCGGTGTGCTGCTCTATCAGAACAATGATCTCGGGAATTTTTTCACCGCACCCGGCCGCTTGACCGAATACGTCGGCGCGGGCTTGCCGGTGATCGCGACGAATCACACCGCGCTGGAAAATCTGGTCTGGCGCTACAACCTCGGCATGACGACGGATTCGACCAAACCCGCCGAACTCGCCGAAGGCATTCGCAAGCTCGCCGAGATGCGAAAGAAAAATCAGTTTCCCGCCGAAGTTCTGCGTCAGACGTTTCTCGACAAGCTGGCGTTTGATCACTGGGAGCCGGGCATCGTGCAGCAGTTTGACGATTTGATTTCCGGCAAGCCCAGCGCAGGCGGGCCGCCGCCATTTCCCTGGCTGGCGAAACCGTGAAAGACGTGAACAGGAGTAAACAGAGCAAACAGAGAAACGTTTTCTGGATTGCCGACGTGGAGCGCGGCCTTCAGGCCGCTTTGGTCGCGAATGTCCATGGATAAACAATTGAAATGTGGTCTCCGGACGTGGAAGCGGCGTGAACGCCGCGCTCCACGGCGTTCTCCGTTGCCTCCGTTTGCTCCTGTTCAATTCAGCCGTTCCTAGGATGAGCCAAAAATTCATTGTGGCCCAACTCGGCGCGCGGATGCACTACGCTGTGCCGCGTCTGTTACATGAGGCCGGACAATTGGAAAGGCTGTTCACTGATGTGACCGTCACGTCAGGCTGGCCGAGACTGCTGAATCTGATTCCGCAATCGCTTTTACCGGCCAGCGCACAGCGATTTGCCACGCGCAAGGTTGACGGAATTCCAAAGGCCCGAATTACCGCGTTTACCTCATTTGGGCTAAAATTTGGGTCACTGCTGCCACGTTGCAAGAACAAGGCGGAAGCCACCAAGCTTTACCTGTGGGCAGGTGAGGAATTCTGCCGGCTCATTGTCGCGCGCGGTTTCGGTGGCGCGACAGGCGTCTATACTTTCAACACCGCCGGACTTGAACTATTGCGCGCCGCCAAAGCAAGGGGATTGCACGCCGTAATGGAACAAACCATTGCGCCGAAGCGCATTGAAGAGAAGCTATTGGCCGAGGAACACGAGCGGTGGAAGGATTGGGAAGATGCGCCGGAAAAAGATGTCTGGGAGGAGAAGTTGATGGGGCGCGAAGAGGCGGAATGGCAGGCAGCCGACTTGATTTTATGCGGCTCGCAGTTTGTGGCGGAGGGGATTCGTCAATGCGGCGGGCCGGTCGAGAAGTGTGCGATGGTGCCGTACGGAGTGGACGTGGCAAAGGCAAAAGCAGAAATGCCGAAAACTGAAATGCTGAAAGCGGAAATGGGAAACCGGCCGCTGCGTGTGTTGACGGTTGGTGCGGTAGGATTGCGGAAAGGCTCGCCTTATGTGTTGGAAGCAGCGAAGCGGTTGAAAGGCATGGCGACGTTTCGGATGGTAGGGCCGGTTCTGGTTTCGCCAGAAGCACAGACGAAGTTGCGGGAGCACATTGAACTCACCGGCGTGGTGCCGCGCTCAGCGATGCACGAACAGTTCGCCTGGGCGAATGTCTTTTTGCTGCCGTCCATCTGCGAAGGTTCCGCCACGGCGACCTACGAAGCGCTGGCCTGCGGTTTGCCGGTGATTTGCACGGCGAACACCGGCAGCGTGATCACCGACGGCGAACAGGGATTCATCGTGCCGCCGCGCGCAATTGATCCACTGATCGAGCGCCTCTCCCAACTCCGGGAATCTCCCGAAGAACTGGCGGACCTGAGCAAGGCGGCCTTGAAACTTTCCGAGCACTGCACCGTGGCCGCTTACGCGCAACGATTGCTCGCGGCATTAAGCGCCTTGAGTTGAACGGAGCCGCATGGGAGCATGATTCCTGATTGAAGTCTGAGATTAACAACGAACGTTCCCGGATAATAAGGCCATGACAGTTCTTCTTATCACGATCTTCCTGATGCAAGTGGTGTGGATGATCGCACCCGCTTTTTGGCGGAGAGAATACCGTTTGCAATTTCCCTGTCTGGCGGGTTTCACGGTCATTTTTCACGTGGTGTTGCCCGCCGTGGCCATCGCCGGACGGACTGAGCTCGCGAGTGTGGAATCGGTGAATCGGTTTCTGATCATGGCCAACCTCTGTCTAGCGGCCGCGTGGCTCGGATATTCGAGGCCGATGAAAATTCCAAGTCGCTCAATGGTACAATTCAATCCTCGGCGGTTAAGAATCTCGGCAATCGTTCTTGTGCTCTTCGGGTTAAGCGCATCGGTGGCGATGCGCAACGTGATTCCCGAGTATGATTGGGAGAAGGGTGGTATGACGGGAATTGCCACTATTCTACTAACTTTCGCGGCAGTCATGCGTTACGGATTCATTATCGCCGCCATTTTGATGGCGAGACAAAGAAAGTGGAACCTGTGGTGGCTCGTGTTGCCCCAATTGTGGGGTTACGGCATCGCGCTGGCCAATGGTCGCCGGTCCCCCACAGGTGAACTGGCAATCATCATTTGCATGTTGGTCTTCTTCTACCGCCGCTGGGTCGTCCCGATGTGGGTACTAATGCTTGGCATCCTCGCTGCCGCATTAATGTATTTCAATATCGCCGACTTTCGAAGCAGCATCGAGGAAACGACACTCAAGCAACGTTTCACGCAATTATTCAAAGCTGAATCAATTCAGTCGATCAGTGCTCGTGGCATGGCTGAAGCCGGAGGCTATGTTGAAATCCTAAATGCAGTCAAATTCATGGAAGCCAGAGCGCATGGAGGCCATTACACGCTCGGCAGGCATTTTTGGAATCAAATTGTGTTCGGTTTCGTGCCGGCACAGTTCGTCGGGCAGGAACTCAAGGAATCGCTTATGATTCCGTTGGAGGATGACACGCAGTTGACGGGATTTGAAAAGCCGCTCGGAACTTGCGAATCCGGCGTGGCCGAAGCGTTCATGGCATTCGGCTACTTCGGTTGCGTGTTGTTTTATTTACTGGGCCGGTACATGCGCTGGCTCTGGGAAGGCGCGATGGCTGGTAGCATTCTGCATCAATTTCTGCTCATGCTTTCCACGCTGGGTGCTATTATGTCATTCAGTATTCAGCTATGGACTCTTATTAACCTTGTCATTGGAATTGCACTTTTCTGCGGCATGCTGTTCTGGTGGAGTCGCGAGAAACGCTCGGACCTCGTCAATCCGCATCTGCGTCAGTCCGCGCGCGCCAAGCGGCGACACAGATCGCGGCGGCAACCCGAACCGTCAACGCCTTCGGCACTCCCATCCGCGGGACTGGACTCGCCGGCGAACTAACGTGAAATGCTGAAAACTGAAATCAGAGGTCAGAAGTCAGGAGTTGCGAGCGGCTCGACAAAAAGCTGAAACGCTGAAACGCTGAGATTCTGAAATGGGGTCGGATAAATTGCATGTTGCCGTCGTGTTCCATCGGCTCGGGCCTTATCACGTCGCGCGGCTGACGGCGGCGGCAAAAGTGATGCGCATCACGGCCATCGAACTCTCCGCCGAGACGCGCGAATACGCGTGGATCAAAGTGAACACCGAAGGACAACTGAATCGCGTGACGTTGTTCCCGGAAGCCGACAGCCGCGCCGCCAACTCGCGCGAGGTCGCGGCGCGCATGGAGAAAATTCTCGGCGAAACCAAACCCGATGCCGTCGCCCTGCCCGGCTGGTCGGACGGGGGCGCGCTGGCGGGCTTGCAGTGGTGCCGACGGAATCGCGTGCCGGCCATTGTGATGTCCGAGAGCACGGCGTGGGATGAACCGCGCAAGCCGTGGAAGGAATTCGTGAAACGGCGCATCGTGAACCAGTTTTCCGCCGCGCTCGTGGGCGGATCGCCGCATGTGGATTATCTCGTTGAACTCGGGATGGCGCGCGAACGCGTATTCACGGGGTATGATGCGGTGGACAACGAATATTTCGCAGCCACGACGGAGGAAATTAGAAGGCAGAAAGCAGAAAGCAGAAAGCAACCTGGTTTGCCGGAGAAGTTTTTCCTCGCCAGCGCGCGGTTCATTGAGAAGAAGAATCTGTCGCGGCTGATCGAGGCGTATGCGCTCTACAGGGAAAAAGTTGAAACACGGAAAGCAGAAAACAGAAAGCAGAAAGCAGAAGCCCAGAGCGTCGACCCGAGCGCGTCGGTTTCGACTTTCAACTTTCAACTTTCAACTTTGCCCTGGTCGTTGGTCTTGCTCGGCGACGGCCCGCTGCGCGAAACTCTCAACTCTCAACTCTCAACTCTCAACTTACACGACCACGTCCTGCTTCTCGGCTTCAAACAGTACGACGAACTTCCCGCCTACTACGCTCACGCTTCCGCCTTCATCCACGCCAGCACGACGGAGCAATGGGGGTTGGTGGTCAACGAAGCGATGGCCAGCGGCCTGCCGGTGCTGGTTTCCAATCGGTGTGGCTGCGCGCGCGATCTGGTGCAGGAAGGCGTGAACGGGTTCACCTTTGATCCAACGAACGTTGAACAGATCGCGGGTCTGATGCTGCGATTTTCAACTCTCAACTCTCAACTCTCAACTTTTGCCGCCACCAGTCGCACCATCATTGCCAACTGGGGGACGGAGAAGTTTGCCATCGGATTGAAATCCGCCGCTGAGACCGCGCTCGCCGCCAGCCCGCGACACGCGAACTGGTCAGATCGTTTGCTCATGCACACGCTCCTCGCTCGGTGAACGCCACGGTTTCTGCTTTCTGATTTTTACTCAGTGCAATGATCAAGTCCGCCAATCTCGTCGGCTCCGTCTCGCGCAACGCCGGCGGCTTGAATGAAAGCGTGCGCCGGCTCGTGCAATCTGTCCGCGACACCGGCGTGGGTGTGCGCGTGCTGACAGTCGAGGACGAATTCACACAGGCCGATCTGCCGGCATGGAATCCTGTGACCGTGGATGTTTTCCCGCGCGCGTGGCCGGACGCGTTCGGCTACTCGCCGGGATTTCTGCGCACGCTGAATGATTACGAGCCGGACTTGATGCACACGCACGGCATCTGGATGTATCCCAGCATCGCCACCGCCGCCTACTGCCATCGCCATCGCCTGCCGTACATGATTTCGCCGCACGGGATGCTCGATCCGTGGGCGGTGCGGCATCATCGCTGGAAAAAAGTCCTCGCCTTTGCGCTCTACGAAAGCGATCACGTGCGCGGCGCGCGGTGCATTCGGGCGCTGTGCGAGGCCGAGGCCCGCGCCATCCGGCAAATGGGTCTGAAAAATCCCGTGGCAATCATTCCCAATGGAATTGATCTCCCAGAAAGCGGAAAGCAGAAAGCAGAAAACAGAAATGCGCCTTGGAACGGTTTGGTTGAGCCAGGACGCAAGGTGCTGCTGTTCCTGAGCCGGATTCATCCGAAGAAAGGGTTGCCGAATTTGATTCGCGCCTGGGCCGCCACCCTCAACTCTCAACCTTCATCTCTCAACTCGTGGTGTCTCGCCATTGCCGGCTGGGATCAAGGCGGGCATGAAAGCGAATTGAAACAACTGGCGACGGAATTGGGAATCGCGTGGGCCGACGTGCGTGACAGAACGGAGAAGCAGAAACATTCAACATCCAACATCCAAGATCCAACATCCATCTCGCCGCCGCTTGTTGACACGCAACTCGCGTCACCCGGCACTCGTCACCCGTCACTGCTCTTCTTAGGCCCGCAATTCAACGAAGCCAAGATCGCGTGCTATCGTGAGTGCGACGCTTTCGTCCTGCCGTCTTTCAGCGAAGGTGTGCCGATGGTCGTGCTCGAAGCCTGGGCGCATCACAAGGCCGTGCTCATGACTCCCGAGTGCAATCTGCCCGAGGGCTTCGCGCGCGACGCGGCCGTCCGCATCGAGACCGGCACGGAGCAAATCATTCCCGGCCTGCAAAAACTTTTTGCCGCCACCGAAGCAGAACGCGCCAGCATCGGCGCGCGCGGACGCCGGTTCGTCGAGGAACAATTCACCTGGACGACCATCGCGGAAAAAATCAAAACAACCTATCAATGGATGCTGGGCGCGGGCGAACCACCGCCGTGGATGTATGAACAGTGAAAAGCTGAAAACTGAAATGCGGACACACTGAAATCGGAGCCAGCGAAGAGCCGCTTTGTGCTGTTCGATTTGCATCCTGAACCCTTAGACTCGCAAAAATGTTTCAGAAAGAAGTCATCGCCCTCGGCCTCACGGCCATCATCATTTTCACGCTGGTCGCCGGCGCGGCTTCGCTGGCCATTCGCGCGGTCGAGCGCGACGCCAAACTGGTCGCACAAGACACGCTGCCCGGCCTGGTCAATGCCGGCGAGGCGCTCAATCGCATCCAGGAAAACTGGCTCAACGCCACGCTGCTGCTGCACACGCCCGACGCGCCGACGCGGGCGCGCTTGATCGAAAAGGTCAACACCAACGCCACCGACGCCTTCTGGGAAAAATATCAGGAATCCATCTTCGGCCAGCGCGACGCCGACACGTTCAAGGACATGCAGCAATGCCGCACCGAATTCATCGCGCTGCGCAAAGAGTATTTTGAATTGGTGGCCGCCGGCAAAATGGACGACGCCGCGCGGCTCTACGAGTCTCAGTTGAAAGCCGCGTTTGAAAAGTATCGCAACAATTCCCTCGCCCTCTTCACCTACAACGCCGACCTCGGCCAGAGCCGCGCCGACCGCATTCTGCAAATCTCCACCTGGACGCCGTTCGCGCTCGCCGGCTTCTGCGTGTTGGTGCTGATGCTCGGCGTGTTCGTCGGCTTCAAAGCCACCCTCGGCGCGTTCAGCGGCAACTGGAGCGAAAACCTCGGCACGACTCCGTCAAAGAGTTGAACCCGTTCTCGGAAAATATTTTCACCACATGTCTGTCATCCTAGGAATCAACGCATTTCACGCCGACTCCGCCGCCTGTCTCGTGGTGGATGGCCAGTTGCGCGCCGCGGTCGCCGAGGAACGTCTCGGCGACCGGCAGAAACATTCGCCCCAGTTTCCGCAACACGCCATCCGCAGCGTGCTGAAACAGGCCGGGCTGCAATTGCGCGACGTCACGCACGTCGCCATCGCGCGCAATCCGAAGGCCAACGTCCTCTCGAAAGCCCGCTACGTGCTCTCGAAACCGACGCGCTCGATGGCGGCGGTGTGGGAACACTTCAATCGCAATCGCAAGACACAGGACACGTTCGATCAGCTCGCCGAGATTTGCGGCGAACCGCGCAGCCACGCGAAATTTCAGATCGTTCCCGTCGAGCATCACCTCGCGCACATCGCCAGCGCGTATTATCTCTCGCCGTTTGAATCGCTCACGGCGGGATTTTCCTACGATGCCTCCGGCGATTTCGTCAGCGCCATGGCCGCGCGATGCGAGGGGAACAAGATTGAAATCCTCGACCGCGTCGCGCTGCCGCACAGTCTGGGATTTTTCTACACGGCGCTCTGCCAGTTCATCGGCTTCGACGAATTCGGCGAGGAATACAAAGTCATGGGCCTCGCGCCCTACGGAAAGGATGCCTACCCGGAGTTGATGAAGAAACTGGTCACGCTGCCGGACGACGGCTGGTTTCAACTCGCGCGCGGATATTTTGGGATGCATCAAGGCGGCCAAAGCGGCGCGCTCGATTCGCGCAGCCACATCATCATGGGACGCTTGTTCACCGAGAAACTTTCCCGCGAACTCGGCGAGCCGCGCCAACGTTCCGCGCCGCTCACCGATCGCGAGCGCAACATCGCGCGCTCCTGTCAGGTGCGCTTTGAGGAGGCCGCCGTGCATTGCTTGAGTCGCCTGCATCAACTCGTGCCCACCACGCAACTCGTGATGGCCGGCGGTTGCGCGCTCAACGGCGTCGCCAACGCCCGCATCCTGCGCGACACGCCGTTCCGCACACCTTATTTGCAATCCGCCTCCTCCGACGACGGCACGTGTCTCGGCGCGGCTTACTGGTGCTATCACAACGTCGCCGGCGGCACACAGCGCTTCCACATGCAACACGCGTTTTGGGGACCGGGTTACTCCGACGCCGACAATCTCGCCGCCGCGAAGATGTGCGACATTCATTTCCAGCGGCTCGAAGGCGACGCGTTGCTCGACGCCGTCACGGATTTATTGCGACAGGGAAAAGTCGTCGGCTGGTTTCAGGGCCGCAGTGAATGGGGACCGCGCGCGCTCGGCAACCGCACGATTCTGGCCGATCCGACGAACCCGAAGATGAAGGAAATCATCAACGCGAAGATCAAGCGCCGTGAATCCTTCCGCCCGTTCGCGCCGAGTGTGCTCGCCGAATCCGCGCCGAAATATTTCGAGCAAACGGTCGCCAGCCCGTTCATGATGCACGTCGTGAAATTCAAACCGGAATGGCAGGCCAAGCTCCCCGCAGTCTGCCACGTGGACGGCACGGGCCGATTGCAGACCGTCAGCCGCCACGAGAACGAGCTTTACTACGACCTCATCAAAAACTTCGGCCGCAAATCCGGCGCGGACATCGTGCTGAACACGAGCTTCAATGAGAACGAACCCGTGGTGGATACACCGCAACAGGCGTTGAATTGTTTTCTCCGCACCGACATGGACGCGTTGTGCCTCGGCAATTATCTGCTGCAAAAGCCGACCGGCGCTTGAACTTTCATGGACTCTGACGCGTTCTCAAAAAATCTTGGGCCGAAACCTGCGGAATCCATCGCGTCCTCCCTCACCCTGACCCTCTCCCGCTGGGAGAGGGAACAGCGCTCGGCAGTCTCAACTTTTTCGGACGCATGCCTGACGAATCCAGCGCAGGGTGTTTCGTCTAGACGACGTAGGATTCTCCCTCTCCCAGCGGGAGAGGGCCGGGGTGAGGGAGAACATTCCGCGCTGGCAATGCGGTTACACTACCAACCAAACCAATCCAGCAATGCTCTTCGATTTCAGCTTTCGACTTTCAACTTTCAGCTTTTGCCTTTTTAGTTCCCATGATTTCCATCCTCATCCCTACGCTGAACGAAGAGGCAAACATGGCCGATTGCCTCGCGTCCGTGGCGTGGTCGGACGACGTGGTGGTGGTGGACTCCGGCTCGCGTGATCGCACGGCGGAAATCGCCCGCGCCGCCGGTGCGCACGTGG
>SCTL01000544.1 GCA_004297495.1 Verrucomicrobiota bacterium | reverse complement strand
ATCGCGGAACTCATCAAGCAAGACGCCGCGCTGGAAGGCGAGTTCAACCAGTTCGCCGCCGTGGAAAAACTCGTGCGTTTCCAGAAGGACCTTTACGAGTTGATCACGAACTTCGTGAACTTCGCCGATTTCTACGGCAAGACCTGGGCGGTGTTTCAGTCCGGCACGCTCTACCTCGACAACCGCAGTTGCAATCTGTGCATTGACGTGAGCGACGTCGGCAAACACGGCGCGCTGGCGCATCTTTCCGGTGCGTTCCTCGCATATTGCGATCTCACGCGACCCGGCGGCACGAAGCGACAGGTCGTGGCCGTCTTCACCGACGGCGATTCGGACAACTTGATCGTCGGACGCAACGGCGTGTTCTACGACCGCAAGGGTCAGGACTGGGACGCGACGATCACGAAGATTGTCGCCAACCCGATCAGCATCCGCGAAGCGTTCTGGTCGCCGTATAAAAAATTGGTGCGGATGATCGAGGAACAAATCGCCAAGCGCGCCGCCGCCGCGGACGCGGCATCGCAACAGCAACTCGCGTCCACGGCTCAAGGCGTGGCGACGGCTGATCAGAAAAAGCCCGAGCCAAAGAAAATTGATACCGGCACGCTCGCGGCCATCGGCCTCGTGTTGACCACCTTGCTCGGCGCGTTAGGGACGATCTTCGCCGCCGTGCTCAAGCTGCCGATGTGGCAGATTCCGCTGGTGATGCTCGGTATCTTGCTGGCGATTTCCCTGCCCTCGATGTTTCTGGCCTTCATGAAACTGCGGAAACGCAATCTCGGCCCAATCCTCGACGCGAACGGCTGGGCCATCAACAACGTGGCGAAGATGAACATCCCGTTTGGCAAATCGCTCACCGACATGCCCAAGCTGCCCGCCGGCGCGGAGCGCTCGCTCGAAGACCCGTTCGCGGAGAAGCAGCGTCCTTGGAAGTTTTACATTTTCGTCGTCGTGGTTCTCGCGCTCGCCGGCAGTTGGTACTTTGGCAAGCTGGACAAAGCGCTACCGACGAAAATAAGCAGTCTCGCAGTGATGGGCGTGAACTCGCCCGCCTGGAAAACACACGGCACGAACGCGCCCGGCTGGAGCGCGCTAGGCACAAATGCACCCGGCTGGAAAGCACCCGCGCCCGTGGCGCCGCCCACCGAAGCGCCAAAGCCGTAACTCTCACTCGACTCGAAAAACCCGGGCGCAAGTCCGGGCTTTTCTTTTTCAACAACCTCGCCAACGCTCTCTTTCGACATGCCGCGCGAAACTGCCGAAGCCAAATCCGCCCGCGTGAAAAAAATCCTTGCCGGATTGCGGAAGACTTATCCCGAGGCGCATTGCGAACTGAATTTTTCCAATCCGCTCGAACTGCTCATCGCCACGATTCTCTCGGCGCAGTGCACGGATAAACGTGTGAACCTGGTCACGGCGGAGTTGTTCAAGAAATACCGGAACGCGAAAGATTTCGCCGACGCACCGCTGGCAGAGTTGGAGGAAGCCATCAAGTCCACCGGCTTTTTCCGCAACAAGGCGAAGAACATCAAAGCGTGTTGCGCCGCGCTCGTGGAGAAACATGGCGGCGAAGTGCCGCGCACGATGGAGGAATTGCACGCGCTGGATGGAGTCGGGCGCAAGACGGCGAACGTGGTTCTGGGAAATGCGTTCGACATCAACGTCGGCATTGTGGTGGACACGCACGTTACGCGACTTGCGAACCGGCTTGGTCTGACGAAACAGACGGACGCGGAAAAAATCGAGCAAGAGTTGATGCCGCTCGTGCCGCGCGAGCAATGGACGTTGTTCAGTCATTGGCTCATCTGGCACGGGCGACGGCGATGCGATGCGCGCAAGCCGGATTGCGCCGGGTGCGAGATTGCGAGGCTGTGTCCGTCGGCGGGAAAGGTTTGAAATGGGAAACATTCAACATTCAACATTCAACACCCAACGTCCAAGTGAACAGGCCGCATCCAAGCCGGCGAAGCCGTTGGGCGTTGAGCGTTCGAAGTTGAATGTTGAATGTTCTCCCTGGCGCTTGCTCAACTCCGGCCCGTGCGACGCGGCGTTCAACATGGCGCTGGACGAGGCGTTGCTCGAAGCGATGCCACGATTGCAAAAGCCCGTGCTGCGTTTCTACGGCTGGACCGAGCCGGCTGCCTCATTCGGTTACTTCCAGAAATTCGCCGAGGTCGAGTGCGCGACTTTGCTGCGCCCGCTGGTGCGGCGACCGACGGGCGGCGGCATCGTGCCGCACGACGCGGATTGGACTTACAGCCTTACGTTTCCCGCCGGTCACGAGTGGCACTCGTTGCGCGCGGAGGAAAGTTACCACCGCGTCCACGAATGGATTCATGTGGCGTTCGCCAAACTCAAGGTTGAAACCGAACTCGCGACGTGCTGCAAAAAATCCGGACCGGGGCAATGTTTCGTTGGCTACGAAAAGTTTGATGTGCTTTGGCGGGGAAAGAAGATCGCTGGCGCGGCGCAGCGTCGGAACAAACTCGGCTTGTTGATTCAAGGCTCGGTCCAGCCGCCGCCGCTCAAGCTGGCCAAGATGGATTGGCAAACCGCCATGTGTGACGTGGCCGTGGAACGCTTTGGCGCGAAGTGGTCGGAGTTTGAACTGGACGGCGCGTTGCGCGAGCGGGCTGAATCGTTTTCGGCGGAAAAATACTCGCAGGCAGCTTACAACCGGAGGCGGTGACGACTCGTGACTGAGCCTTTCGTTTTCCAATGACTCCGTGTAACTTGCTGGCAGCCATGTCATGTCCTGATCTGATGCGACGCATTGTCACTCGCGCCGTGAACGCCGTTGCCCGGCCTCATCTCGTTCCCTTCCTGCTGATGGTGGTGCTCATTCCCCGGCCGACGTGCGCGCAGATTTTGATGAGCGCGGGCTACTACTCGCAAAATTTTGATTCGCTCGGCTCGAGCGCGGCGCAATGGACGAATAACGCGACCTTGCCGGGCTGGTATGCCTCGAAGGGAAACGGTGACGCCACGAATTTTCTCGCGGGCAGCGGTGGGGTCACGACCGGCGGCATGTACAGTTTCGGCGTGGCGGGTGTCAGCAACGTAATCGAGCGCGCGCTTGGGTCTCTCGCCGGTTCTTCGATCACCTATGCCTTCGGCGTGCGCTTCACCAACGACACCGCCGGCACGTTGTCGAACATCACCGTTTCGTGCCTCGGCGAGCAGTGGCGCAGCGGCAGCACGACCACTCCGCAGACGCTCGCCTTCAGCTATCAGGTCAGCGCGTTGCCCGTCACCAACACCTACTCCGCCGGTTGGACTCCGTTCAGCGCGCTGAATTTCGTTTCGCCGAACCTGACGGGCGCCAGCGCGCCGCTCGATGGCAACGCCGCCACGAACCAGCAGGTCTTCGCGAGTGTCTTGCTCACCGGTGTCACCGTGCCGGCGGGTCAGGAGTTGTTTCTGCGCTGGCTGGATGTGGACGATTCGGGCTTCGACAACGCGCTGGCGATTGATGACCTGAGCGTGTCCTTCAGCGCGTCGGCGACTTCCGGGCCGGTCATCACCTCGCCGCCGCAAAGCCAGACCGTCAACGCCGGCGACACCGCGATTTTCTCGGTCAGCGCCTCGGGCAATCCCGCGCCGACATATCAATGGCAGTTCAACAACGCGGACCTTCCGGATGCGACGAATGCCACACTCACGCTCAACAATGTCACCGCCGCGCAGGCCGGGAATTATCGCGTCGTTATCTCCAACTCGGTCAGCGCCACCAACAGCACCGCCACATTGACGGTGCTCACGCCGGTCGCGGGCTTCTCTTTGCTGACTTACAACACGCACGGAAATTTCGTTTCCGATTGGACCACGAATTCCGCGCAGGTGCAGGCCATCGGGCGGCAGGTGCAGTATCTCAACCCGGACATCATCACGTTTCAGGAAATCCCGCTGACCAACGCCGGCTGGACGCACATGCCGGAATTCGTGGCGGCGTTTCGTCCGGGCTATTCTCTCGCCACCAATTCCGGTTCGGACGGTTTCATCCGCAGCGTCATCCTCAGCCGCTGGCCCATTACGCGTTCAAAAAGCTGGCTGGATAACGCGGACTTGAACCCCTTCGGCTACACGAATTCAAACTTCACGCGCGATCTGTT
>SCTL01000543.1 GCA_004297495.1 Verrucomicrobiota bacterium | reverse complement strand
GCCTACAAATGCGCCGATGGTGGTGTGGGCATTTCTGATGCCTCCTGGCGTCCATGGGGATCAACCCGTGCTTTTGCGCAAGACCTCTGCAAGACCTCCAGGAATGACCAAATGGTAGGCGGCTTTGTACACTCGAACTCCGAGGCGACGTTCTGCCATCTGCCGAAAAATCGGGGGCTCCTCAACGGTGGTGCACCCGAGTGTGTAGAAACGTCCAGCGATAACCGACGTTACCCAGATGGTGTCGCCGCGTTTGACGAGATCCAATTGACTGCTTGCGATATGATTTAGTCTGCCGCCAGCGGAGAGGGTAGCATCGAATTGGGCAGGCTTTCAGTAGGCGATCCAAGTGCTAGGCATAACTCAAGAATCAGTCAAGACCTGGGAGACTTTGAATCGCGTGATACACGGCGGACAGCTATCAGCGCCGGTCACTATTTTCAAGCACTCACCCGTGCATTTTGGGAATGACGCAAAAAAGGTTTTTGGAAAATCTTTGACCCCGGGCCTCGATCCGTCGCACACGCTTTCGCGTACTCCATCACGAGAAGCTGAAAACTGAAATGTTGAAAAAAACCGGGCCAATCAGCCAGAGGGTGACCGAGAGACGCGGGGAATTTTCGACGAGTTCAAGGTGGGTTTGTTCTCGTGTGTGGCGGCGATCTGAACTCGTGATCGCCACTGAAAATTCATCAAGGAGCAGCACGAGCGGTTCAGTTCTGCGACTGGACCGCAGGCGGATTAAGACGCAGGTCGACGTTGCCGGCACACACGACGGGGTCGATCATTCGCGCGGGTAAACCGGTTTGCGGCGGCGTTAGTGCGGAAGAGCGTCGCGCCGCGCTGCCGACCGTGGGCGGTTGAATATTGTGATGCATGGGGAGCAGTTGTGCCCGCTTGAAAGCTGGGTTGGTCTTGGCAACAATCGTTTTCATCGTTCGATCCTATAAACACGGCGCGCCGGATTTGTTGCAGGAATTTACCGCACAAGCCGGAGGGTCAGCGGGTAGCGGTAGCATAAGCCGTGGGACGCTTTGACGGTGGCGATGATTGCCAACACCAATGAGCCAAGGCCAATGATGATTATCAGTGGGATGCCAATCACAATGAACACCAGCGGCAGGCAGCACAGGCTGTAGATCAGCACGGAGATGTGAAAGTTCAAGGCTTCGCGGGCATTCGTGGCGACAAACTCGGATTCGTGGCGCATGGCGAGATAGACCACCAGCGGCAATACGAAGCCGACACCCAGCAGGGCGGAGAGATGCGTCAGCATGCTCCAGATCTTGTCGTTGCCCTTGTGAGCAAGCAGCGCGTCGGTCAGTTGCGAAGTTTCCATAGTCACCTTTCATCGGTCATCCGGTCTCCAGGATTTCCCGGCCGGACGACACACTCATTGACATTGCAACTCTACGCGGCTGCCATGGCCGTGCAATTACACGAGCGCGCAGGCTTTATATCTGCCTGTCCTAGCGGCAAGCCTCAGTCGGCATTGGCTGCGAGAGTGACATCGTGATTCGTCAGGTAACGCCAGCCAACCCAGTTGGGGGCCGGGGTGACCAGCGTGGGGTCCGCCACCATGAGGCGGTATTGCGTCATGCGCAGTTCGTAATACAAGGCCCGATTGGTCTGGGAGTACCAGCTGTGTTTGGTGTACCAATCGTTGCCGTAGAGCTGAGCCATCTGCACTTCCCACGGATGGAGCTGGTACTTGGTGATCTCCTGATATGTATGGATGGTGAAGCCCGTCAGGCCGGCGAGAGCCACCAGCGCGATGAGGACGAGTAATGTTTTCAAAGTCTTCATTTGTTGTTTCTCCCATGTCGGTTGACTTGGTTTAACTGCTGCCAACTCTTTACCCTACAACTACAGACCGACCTGCAGACCAATTATCACGCCCAAACCATCAATAACCAGTCAGGCTAGAGGTCAGAAAGCGGGGAGCGGAGAGCCAATGCTGAAATGCTGAAAACTGAAATTCCAAAAGGCTAAAAAAAGATCCGGGTCAATCAGTCAGAGTGTGACCGAGAGACCCGGGGAATTTTCGACGAGTTCAAGGGAGGTTTGTTCTCAGGTGTGGCGGCGATCTGAACTCGTGATCGCCACCGAAATCCTAAAACTTCAAAGATCATCACAAACCACCAACCCAAAAGCCTCTGTGGTTTGCTTGTTTTCTCAGACCGCAAATTCCAAAAATCATTCAAAGATTCCTGCGCCGATTAACCACGTCACGAAACTGGAGAGAAGCCCGTCAGGTTACCGGCATTAGGCAAAATTGAACCTTCAGACATTCGGTTGCGAAAATCCTGGCAAGTTGGATGTTGACCCCTGTCGCAATTGGTACTTCGACAGGCAACGCGAGGAGAGATCGTGCCCAACAACAAGGACAACGGTGGAGCGCAAATAGGCGGTTCATCCTTCACGGTGCCAAAAGCGTTCCCCGATTCTTCAACCTGTCTTCTCAGACATGCTGGCTTTGGAGAATACGCGGAATGCCTGAACGCATGGGTCTGGCGTTGTCCCCATGCACTCACTTTTGGAACAATGTATCTCTGCCGGCATCCAGATAATGCCGAGATGCTTGCCAGGTCGGAGAGGAGGATGTGATCGCCGTGTTGCTGGTCGTGGGCGTGGGTGCGGGATGATTTTCAACCGGACGTGACCTGCGCATACAAAACCGGAAAAATGTTCACTGGGTTTCTATGATTACATGAACGGTGATGCAGGTGATGAGTGGGCGTGTTTTGAGTCAACGCAAGACCTGAAGTTACTACACCGCCAATTTCCCGTCACAGCCTGGATACCGTGGACAGCCCCAGAACTTGTAATTGGGATCTTTCTTGGTCGTTCTCAGGACCATCACACTCTCGCACTTCGGACAGTACTTGGTCTTGTCGGTCGGACCGAGCGGGTAGGTCAACGGCAGTCCAACCCGGAGGAATTATTCTGCTCCTTTGGGGGGGACCAGAGGAGACGGCCTGGAAATCGAAAGCGAAGGCCTTTCGCATCGGATGCGGGGAGGAAGAGAATTTCGTGTCGGGCACAGTGCCGATTATTCAAACAAACATGCATCAGGCCGGGGCTGACGCGTGCCCAAGCCGTGTTAGAATTTAGCAAACCAATGCACGAAACGCTTGCCGGTCGGCGGCGGCATCATGCAACACATCATGAAGAAATGCCTTGCCGCTTGCATCGGCGCGCTCGCAGCGTGGAGTGTACAGGCTCAGGTCGTGTTGCCGTTTTACGACGGATTCAATTACGCTGCCGGAGGAAATCTCGCCGCTAACGGAAGCTGGGTCTCCGGCTCCGGCTCGGGCACGATCAAGGTCAACGCGTCCAACCTCGCCTACAATGGCCTGGCCGCTTCCGTCGGCAACGACGTGAGCGTGATCCCCGGCAGCAGTTCGGCGCGGACGTACGTGAACTTCACTTCGCAGACCAGCGGCACGGTTTATTTGTCCTTCCTGCTCAAAGTCAACACCGCACCGTCGGCGCAACGGCTCATCGGTTACGCTTACAGCACGACGTCTTCGAGCAGCACGCCGTATCTTGGATTGTTCGTGACGAGCGGCGGGCAGATCGCCGTGGGCATCAGCACGAGCAGCCCGCAATTCACCGGCAGCGGACTGACGGCTGGCGCGACCAGCTTCATCGTGGTCAGCTACACGTTCGGCGCGAGCGACAGCGCGCAAGTGTGGGTGAACCCGGCGAGCCTCGGCGGCACCGCGCCGGGCGCGACCGGCAGTTTCACGGCCACGGGCGTGCATAATTCCAGCCTCGCTTACTTCCATTGGAACACGCCGAGCGCCGGCACGGGCGGCGGCAGCTATGAAGTGGACGAACTGCGCATCGGTTCGTCGTGGGGCGAGGTGACGCCGGCCGGCTCGGTGGTGACGCCGACGAACGCGCCGTTCATCACGCAGGTTTCGCTCTCGGCGGACGCCGTGTCGCTGCAAGGTACCAACGGAAACGTCAGCGGCCCGTACGTCGTCTTGACCACGAGCAACCTCGCGCTGCCGCGTTGGCAGTGGTCGGCTGTTGCATCCAACAGCTTTGACACGAACGGGAACTTCCGTTGCACGAATGTCGCCGCGCCGGGTTTTGATCGCGCCTTCTATCAACTCTACGTCGGCGCAGCTCCGCCAGCTCAACCCGTCGCGCCGGGGATCACGAACCAGCCGCAAAGCCAGTCGGTCGTCGCCGGCCAGAATGTGACCTTCAGCGTGACGGCCGGCGGCACCGCGCCGTTGGGCTATCAATGGTATTTCAACACGAACACCGCGCTGGCCGGGGCCACGAATTCTTTGCTGACACTCAACAACGTTCAAACCAACAACTCCGGAGGTTATTCCGTGATCGTGACCAACATCGCAGGTTCCGTTTCCAGCGCCGTGGCGTTGCTCACCGTGAGCAATCTCCTCGCCGCGCCGACGATCTCCACGCAGCCGCAGAGCCAGAGCGTGGCCGCCGGGCAGTCCGTCTCGTTCAACGTCGTGGCCAACGGCACGCTGCCGCTGAGCTACCAGTGGTTTTACAACACCAACACCGCGCGGCCCAACGCCACGAATGCCTCGCTCACTCTTAACAACGTGACGACCAACGACGCCGGCGGTTACGCCGTGCTTGTGACCAACACGCTTGGCTCGGTCACCAGCATGGTGGCCTCGCTCACCGTGAGCGGCAGCGGTTCGACGAACTTGTTCCCCGTAAACAGTGCCACCAGCGTCTGCGTGGATACGACGCTGCGCATCAACTTCGAAAGCCCGCCGTCGCTCGGCACGTCCGGCCTGATCCGGATTTACAACGCGACGACGCTCGCGCTCTACGACAGCATTGACGTTTCGAGCGCGACGCAAACCAAGCAATTCGGTGGCACAACCTACAATTATTATCCGGTGCTCTTCGCGGGCAACACCGCGCACATTTCGCTCCACTCAAAGCTGCTCTACGGCCAGAGCTATTACGTGACGATTGACAGCACGGTGTTTCAAGGCGTCGGCGCGTGGGGCGGCATCAGCGGCAGCAACGCATGGTTTTTCACGACGAAGGCCGCCGCGCCCGCGTCGGGCACGACGAATCTCACCGTCGCCGCCGACGGCAGCGGAGATTTCTGCACGGTGCAAGGCGCGATTGATTTTGTGCCCTCGGGCAACACCACGCCGCGCACGATTCACATCCAGAACGGAGTCTATCGCGAAATCGTTTACAACAATGGCCGCAACAACCTCACGCTCGCCGGACAGGACCGCAATCAGACCGTCGTCACCTACGCGAATAACAACACATTCAACGGCGGCAATCGCTACATGTTCCGCTCCACAGGCAATGACATCATCATGGAGAATCTCACGCTCACCAACAGCACGCCGCAAGGCGGGTCGCAGGCCGAGTCGTTGCGCGTGGACGGCGCGCGCTTTATTTTCTGGAACGGCGAGCTCGACAGTTTGCAGGACACGATCCTCGTGAACAGTTCGGGTAACACGGCATATTTTCAGGACTGCCTCGTGTTGGGGAACGTGGATTATGTCTGGGGACAGGGGACCATTTATTTCACCAACTGCGAGATGCGATCCGTCGCGCGCGCGACCGTTCCCAATGGCTACATTTGCCAGCCGCGCAATCCCTCCGGGCGAAACGGTTTTGCGTTTGTGAACTGCCGGCTCACCGGATCGGACGGAAGTTTTCACGACGAGTATCTCGCGCGCAACAATCACAACGACGCCACGCCCGCCTGCCAGTGCGTCTTCCTCAACTGCCAGATGAGCACCAACAACATCCATCCCGCCGGCTGGCTGCTCGACGGCACCTCCAGCCCGACCAACATGCGCTTCTGGGAATATCAAAGCACCGACCTGACCGGGACGAATCTCGTGGACGTGAGCCAGCGGCCAAGCTGGTCGGTTCAGTTGACTGCTGCCCAAGCGGCGGCGGTGCGCGATCTCTCCACCTGGTTTAGCGGCTGGGTGCCGCACGCGCCGTAAATCCAATCAGGAAGTTCGTCGGTGAAGGAGTTGTCTGAAAGCTCGATAAAGACGGAAATGGACGGTTCGCATTTAATTTGTGGCGCAGTCGGTTGCTTCGGGCTGATTTCCTGCGCTCGATCCACGACTGACTTTCTTTTGCTGCTTCGGATCAGGAACACACCGACGGCCACCACTACGACCACCACCAAAGCACCCGGCAGAATCGCACCCAGACTGAATAGCACTTGGCGGACTTGCGGAATGAAAATCACGAGCAAGCCAGCCAGTGCGACCAACTGAACCACACCCAGGGCGATGTCTTGTTCTCGATTTCTTCTCCGTCGTGCCACTGTGCCGGGATTATGCCGGAGACGTGAAACCTTTGAAGCGATTTTTCCAGGCTGAGACGTGTTCAAATTCACTATCGAAACCGGCAACTTCCCTCACTAGCATTTCCGCGCCATGATCAGCTACGAACGCTACGCCGAACTGTTGAGCAAACATATCAACCGTACCATCACGGATTCCGAGCAGAAGGACGTTGCCAAATATGAAGCGGCACAGCCCAAGACCTGTCCGAAGTGCAATGCCTCTGTGTGGAGCAGTTTTCAGCCGGTTCGAGTGGTGCATGACGTTGACAAATGTAATGGCAAGTTGACCAAGATCGCGTGATGAACGGTGTTACGCACAGCCTATGACGATCTCGAAACGTATTCCGCTCGGCGACGGATCAAGTTTTCAGCACCAACCCTTCGATGCCTTATCCAGCGAAAACCTGCCGCTGGCATCCCCAAATCCACCAGCAGCTTCGTCCCCGCCCACTGTGGCACAACCGGTGAAGAAACATCGCGGGCGGGTGGACATCCTCCGGGTGAAGGCTGGACGCGGCGGCAAAACCGTGACGGTGGTGAAAAACTTTGTCGGCATTGGTCTGCCGGAAAAGGAACAACTGGCCAAGGCGATGCAAAAAGTCTGCGGAGTTGGCGGCACCGTGAAAAATGGGCAGATCGAGATTCAGGGTGACAAGCGGGCAGAGGTGGCAAAAATCCTGGTCGCAGCAAACTTTCACCCGGTGTTCGCTGGAGGCTAACACGCGGCCGGTAATGATGCAGCGATTGCGGAACTCTCTGTGAAAAAAACGAAAGGCCGGACAACAGGTCCGGCCTTTTCACACACGGCGCTGAGAACGCAGCACCAGATAACGGCGTCAGAATAGCCGCTTCCCTCATTCGCACTAGTCCCCAATGCTGGGGACAAGGAATGCCTGACATCTCAGCCCAATGAACCTGGCTTGCACAGATATTGAGGCGGGCTACACTAGGACATCGATTGGCTCGGCAAATTCCTTTATCCTAAGTTCCAGCGTGGCGAACGCCAGGCGAAGCTCCGGACGTTGTTAGCCACGGCCATTGTGGGTCTTTCAATCGCGGCAGCAGTTGGCTTGGGGATGTACTGGTTCGACGTGCATGGCAGACTCTAGCCAACACAGG
This sequence comes from Verrucomicrobiota bacterium, assembly GCA_004297495.1. Classification (GTDB taxonomy): domain Bacteria; phylum Verrucomicrobiota; class Verrucomicrobiia; order Limisphaerales; family JADLHS01; genus SCTL01. The sequence continues at coordinate 6,869 of SCTL01000543.1, read as the reverse complement.
TCTGAACAAAAAACGCAAATGAACGGCTGGAGGTTTGCCCTCTTCATGGCGCTGATGCTCGCCATTTGGGCGCTCGTGCACGGGTATGTCTTCTGGCGGCTGAGTACGATTCCTTGGATTGCGACACACTGTTCGGTCAGGAGTCTGGTTCTTACCGCGTTGGCCCTGTGGTTGAGCTACCCATTGGCGCGCCTCTTGAACGCTCGAAATCTGGAGGCTGTTGGCGTGCCGCTGGAATATGCAGCGGCAGTCTGGATTGGGGTTTTATTCCTGATGCTCGCGGCGTTGCTCGCGGTGGATTTGCTCACGGTTGGCGGATGGCTGCTTCCCAACTTTACTCCAAAGTTGCGAACCGGCGCGGTGCTCGCCGCCGGTGTACTCTCCATCATCGGCGTCGTGCAGGGTTTGCGTGCCCCGGTCGTGCGTGATTACGAAGTCCAGATGGCGGGTCTGCCTCCAGAACGCGATGGATTCAACCTGGTTGCCATCTCGGACCTGCATTTGGGCACACTGAAAGGAGAACGCTGGCTGACGAAGCTAATTGGCCGTGTCAACGATCTGAAACCAGACTTGGTCGTGATCGTAGGCGATCTCGTGGATGGAAACGTGCGTCATGTCGAGACGCTGATACCGACGCTCAAGCAACTGCGATCACCACTGGGTGTGTGGACGGTCACTGGAAATCATGAATACTACGCCGGACTGGAAGGGAGCGTGCATCTCCTTGAAGCGGCCGGCTACGGATTACTGCATGATCGTTGGACTGAAGTGTCCCCAGGGCTGATCCTCGCAGGCGTGGACGATCTTACCGCGAAAGAGCAATTTGGACAGGGAGATGGAGCGGTCGAGAAGGCGTTGACCAACCGGCCACCTGGCGCGACGATCCTGCTTTCCCACACACCACTGGGATCGGACGCGGCGTCTTCTGCAGGTGTGGATCTCATGCTTTCGGGCCACACTCACGCCGGTCAAATCTGGCCCTTCAATTATCTCGTGCGGATCAAATACAAGTTTCTCAACGGTCGGTACGATGTGAACGGTATGACATTGATTGTCAGTCGAGGTGCCGGCACGTGGGGACCGCCAATGCGTCTCTGGCAACCGAGTGAGATTTTGCGTATCAAACTCAGGTCCCCGGATTCTCGAGGCTCGTCGCGATATCACCAAATTCCTAACTCCCGGCGTTGACGTCGAAAGTTTTGCGGGCTAATCCCAAAAAGAATTTATGAGCAGAGATGACGACAGAAATTATGTGTCGGTGGGGTTCTGGATGTTCGCCATGTTCATCACGGCCATTCCGATCATTGGCTGGATTATGATTCTGGTGTGGGCCTTCACCGGCGACAACGAATCACGGAAGAACTACTTCAAGGCCATTCTTGCGTGGTTGCTGGTCGCCGTGTTGTTGGTGGTGGGAGTGATCGTGTTGGCTGGGGTGCTGGGAAACGGGACCCTGATTCACAAACAGATCCACGACTTGCTGCAGAGGGTGTGACAGCGAGAAGGCGTTGGCTGGAACTCGTCGGTGATGTGAAACCAATCGTGCTGGCGGGTGTTGTTTCCTCAAGAGCATGGGGTCTGGTTGCGTTGCTTCGCTGATTTCGACATTCGTTTTCATATTCAATTCTTAGTTGATTGCGTTTTGATGGGAGTCGCCTTCGCGAAAAGTTCGCGCTCATCCCATCCGCCGCCAATGGCTTTGATCAATTGCACCGAGGCCGCGAGCCGCTGACCGGTGAGTTGCGCGCGGCTCCGCTCGGCTTGAAGCGCTTCGCGGTTTGCGTCCACGACTTCGAGATAGCTCACAATGCCGGCGCGATAACGCTCGCCCGCCAGTTCGGCGGCGCGACGGGCGTTGGCCACGGCGCGGTCCTGGGCGGACGCTTGATCGGAGAGATGACGGATGCCGGCGAGGCTGTTCTCCACGTCGCCGAACGCGACGAGGATGCGCTGGCGATAGGTCGCGACGCTCTCTTCGTAAACCGATTTCGCGTGCTTGTAGTTCGCGAGATTTCGGCCGCCAGCAAAAATCGGGAGCGAAAGACTCGGGCCGATGGACCAGACGCGACTGTCCCAGTTGAATAGACTGTCAATGTCGCCGCTCACGTAGCCGCCCGAGCCGGTCAGGTGCAGCGACGGGAAGAACGCGGCCTTCGCCACGCCGATGCGGGCGTTGGCGGCCGCGAGTTGGCGCTCGGATTCAGCAACGTCCGGGCGGCGCTCCAGCAAATCGGACGGCAAGCCCGCGGGAATTGCGGGCGGCGTTGGATTCCATTTCGCGCCATCGGCGGACGAAGCGGCGGCGAAGTGAAACGTCGAAGGATTTTCGCCAACGAGAACGGCCAGCGCATTTTCGAATTCGGCGCGGCGTTTCGCGAGCGACGCAGCTTCGGCTTCGGTCGTGGCCAGTTCAGTTTCGGCGCGCGACACGTCGAGTTCGTTCCCAATACCGCCCTCGAAACGGCTGCGCACGAGCTGCACCTGTTCCTTCCGCAGCCCGACGGTGCTCGTGACGGTCGCGATCTCGGCATCAAGCGCGCGGAGGGCAAAATAATTTTGTGCGACATCGGCGTGCAGCGAGAGCAGCATGTTGCCGAACGCGGCAAGCGAAGCTTGCGCATCGGCGCGGGCGCTTTCAAACCCGCGCCGGACACGACCCCACAAATCAATTTCGTAGCTGAGGTCGAGCGGCGCGCGAAATTCGTACGCCGTCACACCGCCGAAACTCGGCACGGCGTTCGGCGAGAAACGTTGGCGCGTGTAGCTCGGATCGGCTGTGATCGTCGGCAGCAGTTCGCTGCGCGCCACTCGCGCCACAGACCGCGCCTGTTCGACTCGCGCGACGGCGGCTTTCAATTCCTGGTTCGCGGCGGTCGCGCGGCGCTGAAGATCGTTCAGCGTGTCGTCGGCGAAGATTCCCCACCACTCGCCCTTCGGGACGTGGTCAAGCGGTTGGCCCTCCTTCCACGAGCCGAGCACTTCGGCTTTGTATCGCGTTGGTGAGGCCGTCATCGCCGGGCGTTTGTAGTCCGGGCCAATGGCGCAACCAACGAGGAACGCCAGCGTAAGCCCCGACGCAACGGTAGAGACAACGCGCCGCGCTGTCCTCGCCCATGTCCAGCCTGCGGAACGAAAAGCAGGCGCTCGCAGGATCAGACTTGTGCGCCTCCGCGCATGAACCGCTGAGGGATGACGCACTACGCCGTCCCGACTGATAATTGGCAACGGCCAAGAGTTCAGCTTATTCGTTGGAGCGAACGTCACTGAAAGTTTATTGATTGAGTTCATAGCATCATCAATGGGTTGTAAGTTCATCAAGCTTGGGCCGGCTCGACACCGCCAGCGGGCAAGCTGTCTTCATGTTTAGGAGCGGGCGCGGGTTTCTTCTTCCAGCCGAGTTTCATCAGCGTGACGTAGAAGACCGGCGTGAGGAACAGGCCGAACAAAGTTACGCCGATCATGCCGGAGAACACGGCGATGCCCATCGCCTGCCGCATTTCCGCACCCGCGCCGTGCGACTTCACAAGCGGAAACACGCCGGCGATGAAGGCGATGCTCGTCATCAGAATCGGCCGCAGGCGCAACTTGCAGGCTTCGATGGCGGCATCGAACGGCGAAAGTCCACCCTCGTCCTGTTTATGTTTTGCGAACTCGACGATCAAGATCGCGTTCTTGCACGCGAGCCCAACGAGCACGATCAATCCGATTTGCGTGAAGATGTTGTTGTCGCCGCCCTTGAGCCACACGCCGGTGATCGCGAATAGCAAACACATCGGCACGATGAGAATGATCGCCAGCGGCAAACGGAAACTTTCGTATTGCGCGGCGAGGACCAGGAACACAAGCAACAGGCAGAGCGGATAAACATAGATGGCGGTGTTGCCGGCGAGAATTCGCTGGTACGTCAACTCAGTCCATTCGGGCGTCATGCCCTTCGGCAAGTTTTCGTTCGCGAGCTTGGTGATGAGCGCTTCGGCCTGGCCGGAACTGAAGCCGGGCGCGGGGCCGCCGTTGATTTCGGCGGCGGGATAACCGTTGTAGCGCATCGCGCGGTCCGGGCCGTGCGTCTCCGTGACTTTCACGAGCGCGCCGAGCGGGACCATTTGGCCTGCCGCATTGCGGGTCTTGAGCCGCGTGATGTCTTCGGGGTGATCGCGGAATTGCGCGTCGGCCTGGGCCACGACCTGATACGTGCGGCCAAAACGGTTGAAGTCATTCACGTAAAGCGAGCCGAGATAAATTTGCATCGTCTCGAAAAGATTTTGCAACGGCACGCCCTGCTGCTTCGCCTTCACGCGGTCAATGTCCGCGTCCAATTGTGGCACGTTGACCGTGAAGGTCGAGAACGTGCCTGCGAGTCCGGGCGTTTGATAACTCTTACCGACGATACCCTGCACGTTTTGATAGAGCGCGTCGTAGCCAAGATCGGCGCGGTCTTCGACGAAGAGTTTGAATCCGCCAATCGTGCCGAGGCCCATCACCGGCGGCGGCGGTACGGTGAGAACGAACGCATCCTGGATGGAGCCGAACTGTTTGTTCATCTCGCCTGCAATGGCCGGGCCGCTGAGATTTGGCTTCGTCCGATCCTCGAACGGATCGAGACAGAAGAAAACAATGCCCGCGTTCGGCGCGACGCTGAAGCCGCTGATGCTCAGGCCGGGAAAGGCAACGGCGCTTTGCACGCCGGGTATTTTCAGACCGATGTCGGACATGCGTCGGATCACAGCTTCGGTGCGGTCGAGCGAAGCGCCGTCGGGCAACTGGGCGAACGCGACCAGGTATTGTTTGTCCTGCGTCGGCACGAAGCCGGTCGGGACTTTGTTGAAGCTCCAGCCCGTGAGCAGCACGAGGCCGCCATAAACAATCAGCGCGACGGCGCTCTTGCGCAGGACCGTGGCGACACCGGCGGAGTATTTGATTCCCGACCAGGCGAACACGCGGTTGAACGGGCGGAAGAACCAGCCGAAAAGTTTTTCCATGATTCGCGCGAGCGCGTCCTTCTTCGCGCCGTGCGGCTGAAGCAGCACTGCGCAGAGCGCCGGCGAGAGCGTCAGCGAATTGATGGCTGAGATAACCGTCGAGATGGCGATGGTGATGGCGAACTGTTTGTAAAACTGGCCGGTCAGTCCACTGATGAACGCCGTCGGTACGAACACCGCGCAGAGCACGAGCGCCGTCGCGATGATCGGGCTGGTGACTTCGCTCATGGCGCGCCTCGCGGCATCCACCGGTGAGAGGCCGAGCGCGATGTTGCGCTCGACGTTTTCGACGACGACGATGGCGTCATCCACCACGATGCCGATGGCGAGCACGAGCCCGAACAGCGAAAGATTATTGATGGAAAAGCCGAGCCCGAGCATCACGGCGAAAGTTCCGATGAGCGACACGGGCACGGCGGCGAGTGGAATAATCGAGGCGCGCCATGTCTGGAGAAACACGATGACGACGATGACAACGAGAAGGATCGCTTCGAGGAGCGTGTGCACCACGGCCTCAATCGAGTGCCGCACAAAGACCGTCGGGTCATACACGACCGAGTAATTCACGCCGCTGGGAAAATTCTTTTTCAACTCCTCCATCGTGCTACGGACCTTTGCCGAAAGTTCCAGCGCGTTCGCACCGGGACTTTGAAAAATCGGGATGGCGACAGCGGTTTTGTTATCCAGCAACGAACGCAACGCGTAGCTGTCCGCGCTGAGTTCTACGCGGGCGACATCCTTGAGCAAAGTTTTTTCGCCGTTCGGCCCGGTCTTTACGATGATCTGGCTGAATTCCTCGGTGGAAATCAGGCGGCCCTTCGCGTTGATCTGCAACTCGAAGTCCACAGGCTTGCCGACCGGTTGTTGGCCAATTGCGCCGGCAGCGACCTGAACGTTCTGCTCGCGAATGGCGGCGACGACATCGCTCGCGGTGAGATTTCTCGCCGCAATTTTGTCCGGGTTGAGCCAGACGCGCATGGCATAATCGCCCGAGCCGAATACGCGGACGTCGCCCGCGCCGGGAATGCGCGCGAGCACGTCCTTGACCTGAAGCGTCGCGTAGTTGCGGAGATAAACCTCGTCGTAGCGGCCATTCGGCGAGAACAGGTGGACGACCATCGTGAGGTCGGGCGATTGCTTCGTGGTGGTGATGCCGAGCCGGCGAACTTCCTCCGGCAGTTTGGGCTCCGCCTGCGCCACACGGTTCTGCACTTGCACCTGCGCCTTGTCAATGTCCGTGCCGAGCTTGAAGGTCACGGTCAGCGTCATCACGCCGTCGCCGGTCGCTTGCGAAAACATGTAGAGCGAATCCTCGACGCCGTTGACGGCTTGTTCCAGCGGCGACGCCACGGTTTCGGCAATCGTCTTCGGATTTGCGCCCGGATAAACGGCGCGCACGACGATGGTGGGCGGCACGACCTCGGGGTATTCGCTGATCGGCAGCTTCCACATCGCGATCAGACCGACAAGGAAGATCACGGTGGAAATCACGCCTGCGAAAATCGGGCGGCGGATGAAGAAGTTTGAAAAGTTCATGGCGACTCCTGAGAATTTGCTTATCGCTTCGCAAGCTTCGGACTCTCCGTGCTGGCTATGGCTTCCTGCGGCGTCACGGGCATTCCAGGACGAACGCGCTGCATTCCGTTGACGACGATTTTTTCGCCGCCCTCCAAACCGGAGCGAACGATTCGCCTGCCATCAACGAGCGGGCCGAGCTTCACAGATTGATACGCGACGGTGTTGGTCTGCGTGAGCGTGAGCACATATCTCTGCGCCTGGTCAGTGCCGATGGCGCGCTCCTCGACGAGCAACGCCCGATAGCGCGCGCTCGACGGAACGCGGATACGCGCGAACAATCCCGGCACGATGCGACCGTCGTCATTGGGAAAC
>SCTL01000542.1 GCA_004297495.1 Verrucomicrobiota bacterium | reverse complement strand
ACTCCACGATGGCGAACAAACCGCTCCGGCCAGCTTATCCCGAACGCGGATGGGGACAGATGTTGCAAATGTACTTCACGCCGGAAGTCCGGGTTGAGAATCACGCCGTGAACGGTCGCAGCTCGAAAAGTTTCATCAGCGAAGGCCGATGGGAAACGGTCCGCAAAAAACTTTCGCCCGGCGATTTTGTCATCATTCAGTTTGGTCACAACGATGAGAAAACCAATTCCGTCGAGCGTTACACCGCGCCTTACGGCGAATACACCACGAACCTCGTGCGCTTCATCCGCGAGACGCGCGCGGCGGGAGCGAAGCCGATTCTATGCACGCCCGTCGCGCGGCGGAAGTTTGATGACGCGGGCAAACTGGTTGACACGCATGGCGATTATCCCGCCGCCACGCGCGCGGTAGCGACGGCAGAAAAAGTTCCGTTGCTCGATCTTTGTGATGCGACGGAGAAGTTGTTGCGGCAGCTCGGGCCGGAAAGTTCCAAGCGCTTGTTCGATTGGATTCCCGCCGGCGAATTTGGCAACAACTCCAAAGCGCTGACGGACGACACGCACTTCAACGCCTACGGCGCGAGCCGTGTCTGCGATCTGGCGATTGAGGCGATGCAGCGGCACGTGCCGGAACTGGCCGCGCATCTGGTTCCAAGTCCAGCCAAGCGTCCGTCGCCGACGAACGGGGTGGAGAAATAGCTTCAGCACCGACGCGTCAGGAGTTGAAGCTCGCCCAGCAAAATTCACCACATGAGTTCGTCCACAAATTCCCCCGCGCCGATCTCCCGTGTCATCGGCAGGATTCCCTATCGCCTCGCGCTGGCGGGCGGATGGATTGACCAGCCGTTCGTCTCACGGCTCAATCCCGCGCCGCCCGGTTCAATGGTCGTCGTCTCCGTGCGACCCAACTTCCGGTTCATGGAACGCAGCGGCGTGGCCAACGGCACGCGAGACATCGCCACGAAACTCTGGCGCGGGCGATTGCCCCAGCGCGATCCTGCCGCGCTCGTGCGCGAACTTTACGCTACGGAAAATCGCGGGAAGAAAAATCCTTCCGGCTCGCAGGACATGATCGGGCTGGTTTATCCCGGCATCAACCGGCTGGATTACGACGCGAGTGCTCACGGCGGTGTGTTCCCAGCGCACATCGAAAGCCTTCAAGATCATCGCGCCGCGCGCTGGCTGGAACGCGTGTTGCACCTGCTGCCGGTCTGTCCGCGTCCCGCTGGCTACGATCCGCTTGGTAAAAGGAATCTCGACCCGCGATGGATTGTGCGACTCGGTCGCACGGGCCGCGAATGTTTCGAGGCGATTCGTACGCGTGACCTTGATCGGCTCGGCGCTTCCTTCAACGAGTGCATGAAATGTTGGGAAACGCTCCTGCCCGCGACCGTGCGCCATCACACACTCACCTGCGATTTGCCGGCGCTGTTGCGCGTCTATCAATCCAGCTATCCGGGTGCGATGTATTCCGGCTGCGGCGGCGGCTACCTGTTTGTCGTTTCGGAAAAGCCGGTGGCCGGCGCGTTCCAGATTCAAGTGCGAGTCGGCGCGAAGTGAACGGCAGATGGAGGTGGAAATTGCAGTCTAACGACTCAAGCTCAGCGACCCGGCATCCGCGAAGCAGTGCAGCGAGACTGCTGTTCTATCAGCGCATGGGACGCAACGATTGCAACCGCCTTGTCGCGCCGTAGTCGGACGAAGGCGGAGACGCTCCCGCCGGGTTCGCAGCCCCGTCAGGGGCGAAATCTTTGTAGCGTGAATGTTCATCGTATATTTCAACCCCGTAGGGGCGACATCATCGGGAATATGCCGCTCCTACGGAGCTTGGGAATCTATTTCATTTTCGATCTACAAAGATGTCGCGCCTACGGCGCTGCCGCCTGACGACCCAAGCTCAGCGGCGGCATGGTTAGTGACGGTTTCATTCTTCACCATCAAAATAGTCCAGCGGCTCTGAGCGGACATACTTGCGCTCGGGGATCGGCACACCCCACTTATTACTGTCCGGCTGATACCATGAATCGCCAATCGGATTGTCCGCCACCACGTAAACGATCATGTCTTCTCTCGTGTCATTGGTGATCTGGTGGGGCTCACCCGGTTTGAAAATAAATGCGTCGCCAGCCTCAATCGGAGTGGTCCCATCTTTATGGCGGACGACGCCGCTGCCTGAAATCACATGATAGAACTCCCACTGTGCGCTGTGCGAATGATACGAATAGGGAGCCTTCCCCGGCGGAATCCGCAAAATCTCGACATCAAAGGGATGCCGCTCGTTGAGGTCGGTGGACTCAGGCTTGCGTCCCAACGCCTCTGAAATCTCTTTGCCCGCACCGCTGAACTTTCCCTTCGGTGAGGACCATGTGAACTCTGCCATCTTTGTGGTATTGACTTTGCGCATAATTAGAGTCGGCCTAACGACCCAAGCTCAGCGACCCGGCAGCCGCGAAGCGGTGCAGCGAGACTGTTGTTCTAACTGCGCACGGGACGCAACGATTGCAACCACCTTGTCGCGCCGTAGTCGGACGAAGGCGGAGACGCTCCCGCCGGGTTCGCTGCAGCGGTTCTGTTAGGCCGCGCCATGGTTTCATGAGTTATGGAACACAATTTGTGACGACCACGCGATAAAATCTTTGCGGCTGGCCTACTACCACAGCGTCGTAAATGTAATTGTTGGTTCCGGTGCCAGTGACGCACTGAACGAGTGGAGTCCAGATGTTGGTGGTCAGATCGGAGCTATACTGGACTTGGTACGTGGCGTTCGTGGCGCTGTTCCAACCAAGCTCGACCTGAGAGCAACGGATCGACAGTATGGGGGCAGGTATTGCTGTTGCATTCAATCCCGTCACGTTGAGACCGCCGACGATACCTAAGTCCGTTACTACAAATTCCAATGTGTTGGTTCCAGGGCGAAAGCCGTTCGTTAACGCAAAACTGTGAAACGCTCCAAAGTGGGAACTGACAATGCCGGACAGCGATAACACGCCGGCCCCAATCCCAGCATTCGTGCCGTTGAGGCGGATGAACCCCTCGTTATCAACAGCCCATTGCCCGGTGATGGTTGCAGTGCTGGGGTCGAAACCAGTCAAGTCAAAGCTCAATCGGAATGTGTAAGGATTGTTGACGCCTGCAGTTCCATCTGCCTCGACCCAAATCCAAGCAGAGGACGAACTGTGGACATAGCTCGCGATGGCTTGATTGTTGAGGTTTGTTGCCGAGACAGGCGTCGAGATACTCGGTCCAGAAACGACCGTCCAATGTATATCCGTGGCGCCGGCTGGCAAAGGTGTGCCGGAAACATCCACTCCTGTGTTGAAAAGCATGATTGATTCTGCGCACAGGCTGGTAGCCAGTAGTGAGATCGCTGCAGAGATTTTAATGAGTTTCATGGTTTTTTTCTTTCTGAGATGACTCTTTTGATTTGCTGATTGTCGAGGGGACTAACGACCCAAGCTCAGCGACGGCGGGCCAGTGAACGTGAACCGCGAAGCGGAACTGAAACCGCTCCCCGCCGTTCGCTGCAGCGCATGGTTAGCCGTATGTGTCATTTGATCAATCTCACCAGCGAATCGTCTGACGCGATGATAACACATGCACCAAAAGTCCAAGCGGCTGGCTTAGGCTTAGGAACGTAAAGAGCGACAGCGTGACCGGAAGGAAGGTCGTAGATGAGGTAATCCCAATCATCCTCGCGCTTCGTCATCAAGTAACGGTGGGGCAATCCGTATTTGGCGATGAAGTTCGTAATCGAGAGTCCCTCGGCATGCAGAGAAAAACGCTCGAACACGCGGACATCTGACACGGTCGCTGGAATCTTGGCAGGACGCCATGCTGCCGGAACGGAGTTGGTGGTGTAGCGACTCGACGCCCATATCTTCCGAAGCGTGGTCTTGTCGGAATCGGCCAGTGCTGCGGTAATGCAGAAAAAAAGGATGGCAAGTATGCGTGGCACGCTCATACGGCTAACAGTTATTCGACCGCAAATTGCGGTCTATCAAGGTTGTCATGGAAACGGTTGTAATTGAGGCTTTCAGTCGGGTCAACAAGGGTTTATAGATTTTTCATCCATGAATATTGAAACGGGAAAAGCGCCGGGCCAGGGCGGCGGTGTTTGGGCAAGCTGGTGCCGAATGCGAAGGCGCGGTTGCGCGAGCAGTTGGGTGAGGTGATGCGGTTCAAACATCATTCGTCGCGCACGGAGGAATCGTTTGCCACCGGTTAATCATCCCAGACTTGCCGCCGCAAAATCGTTGCGCTACGGTGCGGTCGTATGGATACAAACCCGCCACCATTGAATCCCGTGCCGCCACCGCCGCCGCCGCAATTTTCCGCGCCGCCCATCATCACGCCGCCGCCCACCAAGCCGCCGCGCAAGAGCCGCGGCTGGATGATCGTCTCCATCATTCTCTTTCTGTTGCTCGGCCTGAGCATGTTGTTCAACGTGGGCAGCATCTTTTCCCTCGCGAACATTGACGGCGCGCGCGCGCGCGGCGGCGGGCCGAAGCTCGATGAGGTCGTCGTGGAAGAGCATGATTCGCGAAACAAAATCGCCATCGTGCCGGTCGAGGGCATCATCAGCGGTCGGCAAGTGGACCAGGCCGGAAACAGCATGGTCGAGATCATCAAGGCGCAACTCGATCGCGCGAAAGAGGACGAGAAAGTGAAGGCGGTGATTCTGCGCGTGGATTCGCCCGGCGGCGAAGTACTGGCCTCCGATGAAATCAATAAGCTGGTGGTGAAGTTCCAAAAAGAATCCAGCAAACCGGTCATCGCTTCGATGGGCAGCCTTGCGGCGTCGGGCGGGTATTATGTTTCCGCGCCGTGCCGGTGGATCGTGGCGCATGAAATGACGATCACTGGCAGCATTGGCGTGATCATGTCCACGTGGAATTATCGCGGGTTGATGAACAAGGTCGGGTTGCAGCCGTACACGTTCAAGAGCGGGAAGTTCAAGGACATGCTCAGCGGCTCGCGCGATCCCGCCGACATCCCGGCGGAGGAACGCGCGATGGTCCAGGGGTTGATTGATGAAACCTACGGCAAGTTCAAGAGCGTGGTGCAGGACGGTCGCGATCGCGCCGCCGAGAAAAATAAAAAAGAAGCCCACGCGCTCGCGGAAAATTGGACGGACTTTGCCGACGGGCGAATCCTGACCGGTCGGGAGGCGCTGAAACTTGGTTTCGTGGATCAGATCGGAAATTTTGACGACGCGGTGGATCGCACCGAGCAAATCGCCGGCATCAAGAAGGCGAACCTGGTCGAGTATCGCGAGCGACACGGCTTGGCGGAATTGCTCGGCGTGGAGGGCAAGAGCCAGTCGCGCGCGGTGAAGATCGAATTGGGCATCGAACTGCCGAAGTTGGAAGCGGGCAAGGCGTATTTCCTCTACCTGCCGTGAGCACGAAAGGCGTCACGGTCATCAATCATCCGCTGGTGCAGCACAACCTCACGCGGTTGCGCGATGCGCGCACCGAGCCGCAGGAATTCCGCCGCGCACTCAGCGAAGTCGCGGCGCTGATGGTCTATGAGGCGACGCGCTCCTTTGCGGTGAACGCGTGCCGGGTGCGCACGCCGCTGGCGACCGCGCGCGGCTGGCGGCTGCAACGCGAAGTCGTGCTGGTGCCGATTCTGCGGGCCGGATTGGGCATGTTGGATTCGATCCTGCAATTGATTCCGCACGCGCGCGTTGGCTTCATCGGTTTGAAACGCGAGGAGAAAACCTTGCGCGCCTCGACGTATCACAAAAGCCTGCCGAAGAATCTCTCGCGCTTCGAAGTCATTCTGATTGATCCGATGTGCGCCACCGGCGGCAGCACGGTGGCGGCGATGGATTTGCTGGCCGAACTGGGCGCGAAGCGGGTGCGCCTCGTGAATCTTGTCGCCGCGCCGGAGGGCATTCGCAAGGTGCGCCGGCATTATCCGCGCCTGCCGATTTTCACCGCTGCGATTGACGAGAAACTGAACGAGCGTGGTTACATTCTCCCCGGTCTCGGCGACGCGGGCGATCGGTTGTTTGGAGTTTGAACGGCGCTGATCTGATTACGCGGGCTTGGCGGGCGGAGCGGGTTTGGTCGTTGGCTTGCCCGGGTTGTGGGTCTCCGGGAGCGTCGCTTGAACTTCGAGGCCGGCGCGAATTTCGTGAATGACTTTTTTGTGCGCCGAATCCATTTCGGTGCCGAGTTTCTGGAAGATCGCGGTGTCCATGAAGTCTTTGAACTGCGGAGCGGCATCGTCGTAGGCTTTATCCAGGATCGGGACGACCTGCCCCAACGTGCTTTGCAGTGCCGTGGCTTTTTGGGAGACGGCTTGTTCGAGGTTGCCGAGATGGTAATGATTCCAAACCCACCAGGCCACCAACCCGAGTCCGGCCAGCGCCACGCCGCCGCAGGCCCACATGAACCACCACTGGCTGACGAGTTGCGCCAATCCCAAACACATCAAGCCCATCAACCCCAGCGGCCACGCGATCCGGGCGCCGGCGATCTGACCGAAGCCCACAGCCAGTCCGAATATCAACAAGAGCGCCAGTCCCGCCAATCGCAGATAGCGCACCTGCGACTTTCTCTCCGCGTCTTGCAAGTCTTTGATTTGGTTTTCATATTTCGTCTTATTCGTCTGCGCTTCCTTGATGTAATTGGTCGTTTCAGTTCCGACCTTGGCGAGGGCCTCGTCGCGCTCCCGGGTGAGTTGCATCACCAGTTTGTTGGTCTGGCGCAATTCCTCCGCCATCAGGTGCGCCTGACTTGCGGCGCCCAGGTAATTCGAGTACGCCAGATCGGCCCGATTGGCCTCGATGAGAGCCCGCCGCTCGGCCACGCGCGCTTGCTCTCCCAGGTCCGTCACCACATTGGTCAGATAATTCGTCACCACGTTCAGGTCGTAAGCGATGATGGTTTTCGGGTGGCCGTCCGGGTTGCGGAAGTTCGCGTCGTTGGCGTCCTCGACGTTGGCTTTGATGACGGCGGCGGTGTGATAAATCTGCGCCAGATACTTCTCGTTCGCTGAATCGGCCACTTTGGTTTTTTCACGGGCGGCGTCTTGTGCGCCGACCAACGCTGCCTCCGCACCGGGCCGGCTCGCCGGACCAGACGGTTGATTCGTCAGGCAGCCGCAAAGGATGGAGGCGAGCAATCCGCTGATCCACCAGCGGCTCGATTTGTTTGAAGTGGAACGGCCAGCTTTCGTTGTTTTCATAATCGCATTTGTCTTCGGAGTGAGGGTTGGTGCGGCGCTACCGGCAGGGGAAAGATTCAGTGAGTGGGACTGCACCGGTGTGTGCCGGCGTCAGAAGGGGTGAAACCAGTTGTGAACTGACAACCATATTTCGGGAATGAGCCTCTGAACTGGCGCGAGTTAATCACGCTGCGCCGAGTCATGTCAAACGCTTATTGAGAGTTTTTCCAAAACTTAAGAACGGAATCCGGATGCGGATCGCAGAAGCGGCGGCTCGAGCATTTTCACAAATGTTGCAGCCGCAAAATCAGCCGCAGAAGAACAAAGAGAACGCACAGAATATCCAGCCCTCACCCCGGCCCTCTCCCGTCCGACGGGAGAGGGAGAATCGCCGGCAGCTTCTTTGCGTTCCGTGCGTTCTCTTGCGGCTCAGAAGTTTTCGTGTAGTTCGTGTGTTTCGTGGTTAAACACCGTTCACGGATAAATCAAATACCGCTCGCGGCGTTGCTGGAACTCGTAGCGATCAATCGTCCATAGCGAACGGATGTCGGCGAGGGATTTGTCCGCCTTGAGGGCGTCGAGCGTGGCGCGGTGCAGCAGCAGGCGATTCAGTTTCTCCAGCGGAAATTGTTTCGGGTAAAGCCGGTTCACCGTCTTGGCGATCAGCAAGCCCACGTCCACCACGTTGCACGCGTCGCGATTCGTGACCAGGATGAACACGCCGCCGCAAGATTTGCCTTTGTGCACGCTGTTCGTGGGCGTGAAACGAACCGGCGCGAAACTCACGCCGGGCAACATGCCGCGATACAGTTCCTGGGCCAGTTTGTGCTCGTCAATGTAAGGCGCGCCCACGAGTTCAAACGGCGTGGCCGTGCCGCGTCCCACCGAGAGCGCTGATTCGAGCAAGCCAACGCCGGGATAAAGCGTCGCGGCTTTCAGGCTGCGCATGTTGGGCGAGGGATTGATCCACGGCAGCGCGGTCTCATCGAACCACAGTTCGCGCCTCCAGTTTTCGAGCGGGATGACGGTGAGGTCGGCTTTGGTCTTGCGCTCGACGTTGAACAGCTTCGCCAGTTCGCCGGCGGTCATGCCGTAGCGCAACGGGATTTGATGAAAACCCACGAAGGTCGTCTTGCCGTCCAACACCGGGCCGTCCACGGTCGAGCCGTTGATGGGATTCACGCGGTCGAGCACGATGAATTGTTTGCCGCTCTCCGCCGCCGCTTCCATCGCCAGGCCCATCGTGGAGATGAACGTGTAAAAGCGGCAGCCGACGTCCTGAATATCGAACACGAGCGCATCGAGATCGCGCAGTTGCTCGCGCGTGGGCTTGGTGGTCTTGCCGTAAAGACTGTAAATCCGCAGGCCGGTCTTCTCGTCGCGACTGTCGTTCAGTTTTTTGTCTTCGACACCGCGAATGCCGTGCTCGGGGCTGAACAGTGCCACAAGTTTCACGTCCGCCGCATTCTTCAGGAGATCAATCGTCGCATTGCCTTCCCGGTCGCGCCCGGTTTGGTTCGTGATGAGCCCGATGCGTTTGCCTTTGAGCGGCGCGAAGTCTTGTTTTTTCAAGACGTCAATGCCGTTGAGGACTGGAAGATTCGTGGCTGTGGCAGCTGACTTCCCCTCACCCGGCCTGCCGGCCACCCTCTCCCCATCCGATGGGGAGAGGGACGGGG